>URCT01000071.1 GCA_900546385.1 uncultured Eubacteriales bacterium
AGTCAACGTGGCCGGGGGTGTCGATGATGTTGATTCTGTGCGGTGCATACTGCTTCTGCTCACCGGACCAATAGCAGGTGGTAGCAGCGGAGGTAATGGTGATACCTCTTTCCTGCTCCTGTTCCATCCAGTCCATGGTGGCAGCGCCTTCGTGAACTTCGCCGATCTTATGCGTTTTTCCGGTATAATACAGGATACGCTCGGTCGTCGTCGTCTTGCCGGCATCGATATGAGCCATGATACCAATATTTCTTGTGTGTTCAAGTGAACAAGTTCTCGGCATTTGTTTTCTCCTTTAATTTATTCGCATTTTTGCAAAAGCAAAAATTAATATCTGTAGTGAGCAAAAGCCTTGTTTGCTTCTGCCATCTTGTGGGTATCTTCGCGCTTCTTGACAGCGGAACCGAGTCCGTTGACAGCGTCGATGATTTCACCGGCAAGACGTTCAGACATATTCTTTTCGCTTCTGGCACGCGAATAAACCGTGAGCCAACGTAAGCCGAGCGTCTGTCTTCTCTCAGGTCTGACTTCGATCGGAACCTGATAAGTCGAGCCGCCTACACGGCGAGCCTTAACTTCGAGAACAGGCATAATGTTTTCAAGCGCCTTCTGGAAATTTTCCAGCGGATCGCCTACTTTTTGATTGATGATCTCAAATGCGTCATATACGATTTTCTGAGCGACACCCTTTTTGCCGTCGTACATAATGTTATTGATAAGCTTTGTTACGAGCTTAGAATTGTACAGCGGATCGGGGAGTACGTCTCTCTTGGGTACAGAACCTCTTCTTGGCACTATACTTCCCTCCTTCACTAAAAAATGAATTCACAGGTACTCGAAATGATTACCTTTCGTCAGCACTTTGCGAGTTCCGCACCGCAAAACCGTATATGGTTTCATATATGTTGTGCGGTTTAGCCTCTCAAAATACCTTTCATAAAAAGCGTTTTCACGCTTCTACGGCAGCGCGCGGAGAATTACTTCTTCTTTTCGCGCTTTGCGCCGTACTTGGAACGGGACTGATTTCTCTTTGCAACGCCCTGCGTATCGAGCGTACCGCGAATGATGTGATAACGCACACCAGGAAGGTCCCTGACTCTTCCGCCGCGGATAAGCACAACGCTGTGTTCCTGCAAGTTGTGACCGATACCCGGAATATACGAAGTAACTTCGATACCGTTGGTCAGTCTGACTCTTGCGATCTTTCTCAAAGCAGAGTTCGGCTTCTTCGGGGTCTTTGTGGACACCTTCGTGCAAACGCCTCTCTTCTGAGGAGCAGCAAGATCTGTCTGCTGCTTGGTAAGCGTGTTGAAGCCGTGCAAAAGAGCGGAAGACTTGGATTTCTTAGCGTCCTCGCGTCCTTTTCTTACTAATTGGTTAAAGGTTGGCATACCGCACCTCCTCTTCATAAAAAATTACGGTCTTGCGCCGACATGACGCAATCAGCGCATACGAACCGACTTATATATTATACGTACTTTTTTGTTTTTTGTCAAGAATTTTCGGATTTCACCCAAAATTTCTCCGTTTTGACGGATAATTCCTTTATTTTTGGCATATATTGGTGCAACTTACACATAGTATCGGCTTGTTTTCTCGAAACTATGCGTGCTTTTAATCCTTTAACGTGCCGCTTTGGTTCAAAACGAGCGTGCTGTATAAGAAAAGCACATCCGCGCCGTCAAAGCTTACGAAATTTCCGATAAGCCGCGGTGCGATGTAGCGCGTATCGACAAGCGTCACCTTGCGGTAATCGCTCACAAGCAGCGGCACCATGCTGCTGCCGAACGAATCGCGGAACACGACCAGCTCTTTTTCGGTTTCGGCGTTCGGATTTTCGATGACGATGAGCGGCGACGCGCCCGAGAGAAACATTTCATACGGGTCTTTGCCGGTCTCCTTTTCGAAATCGACCGTGCCGGTATAGCTTTTGCCGGTTTCGAGGTTGGTCACGGTACAGCCGTCCAAAACGTCATTTGTTACATAATATAACGTTTCCGACGGAAGCGGCAGTGCCGCTTGTCCGTAATACACGCCGTAAAACGGCACGTCTGCCTTTTTTTGCGTATAGTCGCCGATGCCTTTTCCTCCCATGGCGGAAGCCAGCACGCGCGACGCGTCGATAATCTTCTCCTGCCGCCAATGCGTATCGGTCTTGTAGTAATCCTCGAGCGACAGGTGCGAAAACAGATCGATATATTCGGCAAACGGCATATTTTCTTGCAATAACGACAGCATTTTTTCATAGTCGAGCGCCGGATAGCCGTTCTTTTCAGCCAAAAAATAGCCTTTATCCGGCGCGACGGCCAAATATACCTTACCGCCGCTATCCTTACTATAGGTATCGTACAAGGCCGCAAATTTTTTTGCTGCCGCCGTGACCGAGTTTTCATCGAGCGGATATTCGAGCTTGGCCGCATAGCCGTCCGCAAGGTAAATGCCGTTGTTATCCTTTTTGCCGAGCGCATAGAACGAAGTTACGGCTTTGAGCGTGCGGAAAGAATCGCGAAGCGGAAACTGGTCGAGCGAATAGGTCTCGAAATCGGTCATGAATTTGCCGGAAAGAAGCGTTTGCGCGTTGGTTTCGGGAAACGACGCCAGCTTCCGGCGTTCGGAAAGGCTGCTTTCGGTCTGCGGCTTCAAAAAGCACGCCGCCGTCAAGGCACACCATACGCCGCCGACAACCATAAGGCCGAGAGCCTGTTTGTTAAATTTCATATCATTCACCTCTGTCAGAACGCCTTAAAAGCGGAAATATAAGAACGGATTGAACGAACCGTCCACCAAGAATGCCGTACACACAAGAAGAAGACCGACAAGGGCAGCCACCTCAAGCACCCGGAACACACCGGCCGTTTTGGTGCCGCCTGCAAGACGCTTTGCGATGTTTGCCGGAAGCGGCGTGCAACCGATAATGCCAAGCACAAAAATGACGGCATAGCTTCGCAGATAATACAGCGTTTCCGCTGTCACAAGCGGAAGACCGCCAAAACCGAACATTCCGGCCATATCGCTTCCGGCTTCGGCAAGGCTCGATGCATTGAATAACACAAAGCTGATGATAATGACCACCATGACAAGCGTATGCGCAAGCACCACCGGAAGCTTTTCAAGCCACTTCTTTAAGAACAGCTTTTCAAGCACCAATAACACCGCAAACATAAGTCCCCACAGCACGAAATTCCATGCCGCGCCATGCCATAGTCCCGTGAGAAACCACACAACGGCGATGTTGAAAATCCATCTGCCGAACGGAACGCGGTTGCCGCCGAGCGGAATATACACATAGTCGCGAAACCATGTGCCGAGCGTCATGTGCCAACGCCGCCAAAATTCGGTCACGCTGCCGGACAAGTACGGATAATTGAAATTTTCCGGAAAACGGAAGCCCATGATCTTGCCAAGGCCGATGGCCATGTCGCTGTAGCCGGAAAAATCGAAATAGATGAGCATGGTAAAGCCGACGGCATACAGCCAATGAAACAGCACCGATTTTTCGTCCGACGCGCGGAACGCATCGCAAAGCTCGGCAAAAAGGTTGGCAAGAAGGATTTTTTTGGATAACCCAATCAAAAACCGCCGCACGCCCTCATACGCAAGACTTACCGAATGCGTGCGCGTTTCAAGCTCACGCTCCACATCGGTATACCGCACGATGGGCCCGGCAATGAGCTGCGGAAACATACTGACGTAGGCCGCAAAGGTGATAAGATTCTTTTGCGCCGGCGTATCGCCGCGGTACACGTCCACCACATAGCTTAGAATTTGGAACGTGTAGAAGCTGATACCGATCGGCAGCGTTACGCGTAAAAGCGGCAAAGAAAGTCCGGTAAGCGCGTTGAAGTTGGCGATAAAAAAGTCGGCGTATTTGAAATAGCCCAAAAGGCCTGCAAGAAGCACGACCGAAAGCGTCAGGAAGACGCGTTTTGTTCCCTTTTTTTGCGCGTGTCCCGTAAGAAGCCCGCCGCCATAGCCGATAAGAATCGAAACCGACATGAGAATTAAGTATTTCGGTTCGCCGCAGCCGTAGAAAAACAGGCTTGCCATGAGAAGCACGAAGTTTTTGAAGCCTTTCGGCACGGCAAAATAGACGAGAAACACGATCGGGAGAAAATAATACAAAAACGGAATACTCGAAAACAGCATAAATATCTCCTGAACAAAAAGAGACTGCCCGACCGCCTTTTGCAGCGCCTGACAGTCTCTCGTTTTTTATTGGAATCAGATTTCGGAATCGAGCGAGCCGCCGCAGACCGACTTGAACGCCTCCATGATTTCGGAAGCAGTCACCGTATCGGCAAACTCCGAATCCACCATGAAGAAGAGCGCAAGATCGCCCTTGGAGGCAGCCTTGATGTCGTCAGCCTCCACGCAGATCCACTTTCTCGGATTGATGTTATCCTTCATGGTCTGTGCGACCGACGCGGCGTTTGCACTGTCGGACACGCGCACAAGCACCATGGAATACGCCTGCGAGCCCATCATCGGCTCGGAGACCGCGATTTCCTTAATGCCGTCAGTGCTCGAAAGTCCGGCGATAAGCTTAACGGCGTCCGCGTCGGAAAGATCGAGTGTGTCGGTTTCGAGATCCAGATCCACCGGCTTTTTCTCGTAGATCATCGAGATGATTTCAGCTGCCGTTTTGCCGGAAAGATCCACCGACGCGTCGTTCGAACCGGCGTTGTCCGGCTTTGTTTCCGGCTTGGCTTCGGGCTTTGTTTCCGGAAGACCTGCGTCGGGAGCCGGAACCTCGGGAATTTCCGGCTGTTCGGTTTCAGAAGGCTTATTCGGCTTTGTTTCCGGCTTGACTTCGGGCTTTGTGTCGTCCTTTTTGCCAGCGTCCGTTGCGGGCTTATCGTCTTTTTCCGCTTCGTCCGTCTTTCCGTCCGTCTTTCCGTCGGCTTCATTCTTGCCGTTCTCTTGGTTCTGGTCGTTTTTCCCGTCCTCAGAGGGCGATGTAATATTGGTATCCGGATTCGGATCGGGTGTGTCCTTCTTGGCGCAGCCGTAAGCGGCGGCAGACGTGATTAAGAGAGCGGCAAGCAAGAGTGCAAGTTTCTTTTTCATGATATGTAGTTCCTTTCTGATGTGAAATTCAGTTTTCGTTTTTTTCGTTTTTATCGATGGTTTCGTTTAAGCGGATAAACCACGTGTCGGTTTCTTTGTCCTTAGCAACGGCGTATTCCGAACAGATTTCTCCGGTTTCGGCATTTTTTACGGTAAGATACGCGGTTTCATCGGGTGAGATATCCTCGATATCCCAAAAGAGCTTGGCATCCTCGGAAAACGTGAGCGTTTGTTCCGGTTCGCCGGTCAGCATATCGGAAATAGAGCCGTGCGACACGGAAAGTTCGGTTTTGCTATCGGTTTCCAGCGTTAAAACAAGGCTCACCGTTTCGGTTTCGGGCGCGTCGAGCGAATAGACGCTGATTCCGGCGCGGCCGAGCGTTCCGTTTTCGACGGCAACGGCAGCAAGTGCCGGATTCTCCTCGCCGACAAGCACCACCGGTGCTTGGGGCAGTTGTCTATGTGACGCGAAAAAGACGGTCACCGCAGCGGCGCAGGCAGTAAGCGTGTAAACGGCAGGAAGCAGCTTCTTTTGCCAAAGCGCGCGCGCCGTCTCTTTCGGCAAGTCTTTGTGTGCGGCCTTGTCGCAAGCCTCACACGCCATCGTCTCCACGCGTTTTTTTAAGCTCTCCGGTGCTTTGACAGTCTTATATAAATCCTTAGCGGACGGTTCGAACATAGCTTTTCCCTCCTTTACTGCGCAAGTACGGTCTTTAACATTTCTCTTGCACGCGAAAGCCGCATTTTCACGGCAGAAACGGATGTTTTCAACGCTTTTGCCGTTTCCTCCACGCTGAAATCTTCAAAATAGTACAGCAGCACGCACATGCGGTATTTTTCCGGCAGCTCATACACGCTTTCGAGCACACTCTTGTCCTTTTCCTCGGCAGCAAGCACTTCGGAAAGCTCCTCGATCGGCGTATAGGCACGCACCGTTCTTCGGCGCGCAAGATCATTGCAGGTGTTGATGCACACGCGCAAGAACCATGCTTTCTCATGCGACGCATCGCGGAATTCCGGCATTTTGCGTAAGTATTTCGCAAAGGTTTCGGCAACCGCATCTTCGGCATCCGCCGCATTCAAAAGACGGGCATAGGCTAAGCGATACAGCCTGTCTGCCTGCCGCTCATACAGCTCTGCCGTTTCGGTCCGAATGTCCCGCATTCTTTTTCCTCCTCACCCTTAACACGCATAGGCTTTGCCATCGGTCACAAATTTGCTGAAAAATTTTTTGCGTGCTTTTTCTCTATTATACGACAAACGCGTGAATTTATCAAGCCACCGCGCGTTTACCGTCAGATTGCACAAATCGTTTGTATGTTTTATACAAATTTTGCCGTTTGGGGTTGCACCGGCGTTTTAGTTCCTCTATAATGCAGTTGACGTAAAAAACGTCAGAAATGTTTCGGGAAATGCCGAAAAAAGCGGCATAAAAACATTCCCGAATTCCGAAAGGAGTGTGTTTTTTATGATAAAAGACACGCGTGTCGTAAAAGACGCCGTCTACCTGATAGACGATAAGACCATGACCTCGCGCGGCTATGCGCAGAGCGGCTGGGATTTTGACGATCGCGGCAGGAAAACCGCCCGCGGCGAAGAGATCCGCGGAATTTATCTTTGCTCGGATGAAACGGGTGATTTTGACCCGTATCTTTCCCGCCGTTTCGTTCCGGTCAAAACCGGCAAAGCCGGCTTTTTCCACAGCTTCCGCCTGCGTTACGGCGAAGATTTTTATTTACGCTTTTTGAGCGACGACAAAAAAGAAGCCGTCGCGCTTGAAATTTCCGCAAAAGACGGCCTTTTCTGCGTCGGCGGCACGAAAATTCCGGTTGCCGTCGAAAACAAGACCTACTATCTCGGCATCGAATTTGACCTTGACCGTAAAAAAGCCGACGTTTTCTTCGACGATGTCCGTTACGGCACGTTCAAACTGACGGCCAAGAGCCTTTCGCGCTTAATCATCGGCGTGCGCGGCGGCCGCTCCACCTGCTATATTCCCTTAACGACCCGTCTTTGGATCAACTATCTTGTCTGCGACCGCGCCTACGTTTCCGCACCCGGCGTCATGAACGACGCATGGCATTTGACGGCAAAAGGCACGGCTCTTGCCGATCGCCGCCCCTACACCGAAGGACAGAATCTCACCACCTATGCGTTAATCACCGCCGATGGCAAGACTGCAACGCTTGAGCGCAAATTCGACGCAGTCAAAACAAAAGTCTGCTTTGAAATCAAATACCTGCCCAAGACCGAAGCCAACGACATTGCCCTCAGCCTGACAAGCGGCCGGAAGCCGGTGTTAACCCTCCGCGACAACGGCAAAGCCTTGTTTTTTGAAGAACGACCCCTGCGCGAACACCATGTCAACGTCTGGCAGACCTTGCGCATGGAAGCCAATTTTGTCGCCGGAAAAGCACTTATCAAGTTAAACGGTAAAAAATGCGGTGAGGTGCCGCTTGCGGAAGGTGCCAAAAAAGCCGACGGCATCCGTCTTGCTTTCACCGCACCGAACGGCGGCGTGCTGAAATTCACCGATATTTTCGTGTTTGAAATGCAGCCGGAACCGATCGATTACGTCCCCGAACCGATTCTGCCGAAAAAGAAGGATTACTATGTCGGTATGAACATCTGCTCCCTCTGGCGCAACGGCGACCACTGGGGCTGGGATACCATTTCTCCCTATCACGAGAACAAGACCTACATGGGTTACTACGACGAGGGGCTTCCGGAGGTCGCCGACTGGGAAATCAAGTGGATGGCCGAACACGGACTGGATTTTGAGCTGTACTGCTGGTACAACAGCCAAGTAAACGCGCCCATCTGCACCACCGGCCTTTCCTCGGCCATTCACGGCGGCCACTTCAACGCCAAATACGGCGATTACATGAAATTTGCGCTTCTTTGGGAGGCCATGAACTGTGCGCATCCGTCGGTCGAAGCGTTCCGTAAGCACATTGTTCCGTACTGGATGGATTATTTCTTCTCCGATCCGCGTTACTTCACCATCGACAACAAAGTGTTAATTGCCGTGTTCGGCTCGGGCAATCTCATCAAGGATTTCGGTTCGGAAGATGCGGTAAGAGAACAGTTTGACTATGTCCGCGAAGAGGTGAAAAAGCTCGGTTTCGACGGCGCGATCTTCCTCTCTTGCGGAGGCCCGACCGAAGCGGTCAAGAACTGCGGCTTTGACGGCGTTTACGCCTACAACTGGGGCACGCAGGGCTTTGACCCGGACTACACCAAGGCGCAGATCACCTCCCAGCGCGAAAAGAAGCTGGTTCACGTCGTTCCCACCGTTTCCACCGGATTCAATTCGATTGGCTGGGATCGTCCGCGCACGCCGCAGATGACCTGCGAGGATATGGGCGAATGCTTGCGCTGGTTCAAAGAGGATGTTCTGCCGGCAAGCGAGGGCGAGGACTGGAAAAAGAAGCTTGTCATGTTCTCGACCTGGAACGAATACGGCGAAGGCACGTATATCTGCCCGTCGAACCTGCACGGCTTCGGCTACTTGGACGAAATGCGCAAGGCCTTTACCAATGAGCCGGAGGAGCATATCGATGTGCGTCCCGACGAGCATCAACTTGACCGCCTGGGCTATCTGTATCCGAAAGGACGCAGTCTCGTCCGCTGCGAACAGTACCTCGAAAAGAACAAGCCGACCGAACACGTTGCCGACATTTCGACCGACGCGGCCGACTGGCACCCGGAAAACGGCCTTGTCATCGAAAATCGCGGCGGCAAGCTGTGCGGCACAAGTGACAAATTCGATCCGCAGATCCTGCGCACCGACCTTGCAATCGATACGAGTGCCGTCAAGGGCGTACACGTCCGCTTAAAAGCCAACTCCGGCGGCGGTGCCAACACCTGCGTCTACTTCATCACCGACACCGATACGGTTTGGACGGAATCCAAAGGCGTACACGTCTTTATTAAGGGCGACGTCACAACCGACGTGTATTACGACATGGCTGCCCTTCCCACCTGGACAGGTACGGTGACCGGGCTTCGTCTCGACCCGACCGACATTGCCGGAAGCTTTGAGATCGAAGCCATCGAATTAACCACCGACACCACCTCGCCGATTCTCACGGTCAACGGCAAAGAGCATCCTTGCTCCGTGCTGCCGCAGGTCACCGAAAAGGGCGTGTTTATCCCGTTTGAGCAAAACCGCCCGTACACCGATATGAAATTCTACCATGAATGGTATCGCGACGAGCAGACGCTTTATCTGCTGCACGGCAATGACGCGATGTATTTCACGGTCGGCAAGGACTATGTGCTTGTCAACGGCAAAAAGCATAAGCTGCCGGTACCGCTTGCGCTTTGCGACGCTCTGCCGATGCTAAGCTTGGATGTTTTGTGTGAGATCTGCGGCTTCTCGTATACCAAAGACGGCCGTTATATCCGCATTGTCACCGCATAAAACCGGCTTTCAAAGAAGAATTTTGGGAAAATGCTTGACTTTTTCCGAGAAAGTGCTATAATATAGGTAAAAGAAAAATTGTGTTTTTGTGCATTGTGCAAAAACCGTGAAGGAGTGCTTTCTATGAAAAAGAGTCTTTCCAAGCTTCTCTGCGTTCTTGCATTGTCCTCGGCTCTTACCGCTTCGGCGTTCGCTGCCGGAACAGAGCTTGATATCTGGGTTTCCAAGCTGTTTACGCTTCCGGCGCCGACAGTAACAAATGAAGAGGCCGGTCTTGTCGTCAAGGTTGAAAAGCCGGGCGTTCCGTATGGCCTTGATTGTCAAATCGGCACGGCTCTTTACGATGCGGACGGACGGTTGCTCGACACCAAATTTGTCGCAGCGGATTCTTCGGAGGATTATACCTTTACGTTTGCCGCCAACGACAAAGCAGCCAAAGTAAAGCTGTTTGTGTTCGAAGCCTCCTCCGGCTTCAAGCCGATTTACCAAGCATCGCAGACGATTCTTCCGTAAGCTTGACGGCATCCATTACATCTGAAAAACAAAAAGCGGTTTCGGGTTTCCGAAGCCGCTTTTTTGCTGCACAAAATCGATATTGAAATGACAACCCTTCCGGCACGTTTCGCGCGCCACCTTCCCTTGCACAGGGACGGCAAACTGCCGCAGCAGTTACTATCAGCGCACAAAGCTTTGGTTATCTCCCTAATTTTCAACTTTCAATTTTCAATTGTCAATTCGTCTCTCCGTACTGCTGCGCCGTCTGACGTAAATATTCCGCAAACCCGTCCTTGACACTTTGCGGCGAAAGAATCCGTGCGTCCGTGCCGAAGGAGAACAGCCAACCGTAAAACTGCGGACTGACCACGATTTCGGCCTCAAACACAAATCCGTTTTCGGTCGGTGCCAAAAACACCTCTTTGCCGAAACGGTCAAGCACAACACCGGCCAAACGGTCGGCAAATTCCAACCGTACCTTTTGGCTTGCGCCGCCGAACATACTGAATACCTTGCTCGCATAGGCAGACACATCCACCTCACGGAACGCCGCTTCGCCCTCACGGCGCAAATCGGCAAGCTCCTGCAAGCCATCCATTTTGTCCACACGGTAATGCCGGATCTGCTCATGCGCAGCATCATACGCCACTAAATAATAGTTTTCATTGTCCCAGCATAACGCAAACGGGCTCACCTCATACCGCGCGCCGTCATGCCGGTAAACCTTTTCCTTTTGGACATTGTATTCGAAATAACGAAAAGAGATGCGCGTGTTGTCCCGGATAGCCGCATGAATCGTATCTACGTTATAATAAATGCTCTCGTTCATGGCCTTGATACGCCCGGCCACCGTCAGCTGGCGGTCAAGCGCATAGGCTTCATACCGGCTGCACAAGCTCTCTAACTTTCGGATGAGCTCGGCCGATTTGCGCTCGGTGACGAACCGTGAGCCGAGAACCGCGTCCACAAGCAGCTTTAATTCCGATATTTCGAATTCGCGCGATGCCACATGATACCACGTGTTCCGGTCGCGCTTCTCGGAAAGGATATCCATACCGCTTTCCGCAAGAGTCTCCAAATCGTCGTATACGCTCTTGCGTTCGGCGGCAACGCCGCAGCTTTCAAGATACTCGATCATATTTTTCACGGTCACGCCGTGCGTTTCATCGGTGTTTTTGAGCAAATAGTCCTTCAAATACAACAGCTTGAGCTTTTGGCGGGAGTTGCGCGGCACAAAATCACATCCTTTTTTTGATTGCTTCCATTATACAACAGTTTTCGTCATTTTGCAAGCCTTGCTTTTTTGGCGATTTTGTGTTACACTGATAATATGATTCTGCAAAGGACGTTTTTCATGCAAACCGATCTGACACGCGGAAAAATTACCGTCAATATGCTGCTTTTCGCGCTGCCGCTCATGGCCGGCAATCTCTTGCAGCAGATATACAACATCGCCGACACCTGGGTGGTCGGGCATTATATCGGCACAGACGCCTTGGGCGCGGTCGGCGCGGCATATGCGCTCATGACCTTTCTCACGTCCATCCTTTCCGGCTTATGCATGGGCAGCGGTGCGGCCATCTCCGTCCGATACGGCGCCGGGAAAAAGAACGCTATGCGCAACTGCGTATTTTTATCGTTTGTGTTCATCGCGGTGCTTGCCGCCGTGTTAAACATCAGCGTTTATCTGCTCGGCGATTCGATTCTTTCGTTCCTTCGCGTTCCGACCGAAACAAGACCGCTCATGCAAGACTATCTTGTCATCATTTACGCCGGCATCTTCGCAACCTTTCTTTACAACTACTTCGCCTCGGTTTTGCGTGCCGTCGGCAATTCGACCGTTCCGCTCATTTTTTTGGCCGTTTCGGCCGTTCTCAATGTGGCGCTTGACCTTCTTTGGGTCGCCGTTTTTCCGTTCGGTGTAAAAGGTGCGGCCTTTGCGACGGTGCTTTCGCAGTTTCTTTCAGGTATCGGGATTCTTATTTACACACTCAAACGCTTTCCGGAGCTTGTTCCGAAAAAAGCGGAGCGCACATGGCACAAAGAAAATTTCCGCGCGGTACTCGATCTGTCGCTCATGACCTCGCTGCAGCAGTCCATCATGAATTTCGGCATTTTGTTGGTACAGGGACTTGTCAACAGCTTCGGCACGACCGTCATGGCCGCCTTTGCGGCCGCCGTCAAGATCGATTCGACCGCCTATCTGCCGGTACAGGATTTCGGCAACGCCTTTTCGGTGTTTGTCGCACAAAACCATGGTGCGGACAACCGAGAGCGTATCCGCAAAGGCGTAAAAAGTGCCGTTCTCGTCTGCGCGGTCTTCTGCATTGTCATCAGCCTTGGCGTATGCTTGTTTGCCGAACCGCTCATGAAAATTTTCATCGATGCCAAAGAAACCGCCGTCATTGCCGTCGGCGCGGAATACTTAAAAATCGAGGGCGCGTTTTACCTCGGGATCGGAATTTTATTCTTATTATACGGCTATTTCCGCGCGGTGGAAAAGCCGGGCATTTCGGTCATACTCACGGTCGCGTCGCTCGGAACGCGCGTGGTGCTTGCCTATACGCTGTCGGCAGTTCCGGCTCTTGGCGTGCGCGGCATTTGGATGTCGGTGCCGATCGGTTGGGCGTTTGCCGATTTGATTGGAATTATCTTATACCGCAAAACCCGAAAAAAGGCATAAAAACAGCCGTGAAAGCTCTGTTTTGGCAGATTTCACGGCTATCTTTTTATCCGAAGAATCGTTCCTCCGTCACGGCGCACAGATAATGGTACACCGGCAAATGGAGTTCTTGAATTTTATAGGTTTCGGTTTCCGGCACCTTGATGACAACGTCGCTGAGTGCGTCTAATGCGGCCGGTTTTTCGCCGGTCATGGAAACCACCGTCATACCGCGTGCTTTGGCGGCAAGTGCGGCATTGACAACGTTTTTGGAATTGCCCGAAGTGGATAAGCAAAACGCCGTATCACGTGCGGTTCCGTAGCCATACATGAGTTGGGCAAACACGGCCTCCGGGTCGACATCGTTGTCAAACGCCGTAAAAACGGCGCTGTGTGCACATAAAGAAATTGCCGGAAGCGCGCGCTGCAATTCGTTTGCCAAGCGTTCCGAACGCGCCGAGGGTTCCACGGCGGCAAAGCGTGCTTTTTCGTTTTCCGGCAACGGACGGCGCGACAAAAAGCCTTTCATCAATTCGCCGACGATGTGGTCGCAGTCGGCGGCACTTCCGCCGTTGCCGCAAAGAAGGATTTTGCCGCCGGAAGCAAGGCTGGTATGCCAAAGCTCCGCAGCGCGGTCAATGGCATCGGCACAAGGCGAAAGTTTGGGATAGCGTGTGATCAAATCAGATAGCTGCATATTCATTCTCCTTATATGAGCGGCTTTGCCGCCGGGATGGTCGCCGCAAGGCGGCGGAAATGTTGCGGCAGCAACAAGGGATGTGCCGTGAAGCGGCGGAATGCACGCGGAGCGTGCTGCCCCGAATGGGGCAAAGGCTTTTTTGTC
>URCT01000072.1 GCA_900546385.1 uncultured Eubacteriales bacterium
GAAAAGCTTGGCTTTTGAGGATAGCAAGGCAAGGCTTGTGCAAAAGAAAGGCTTTTTGTTTGTAAAAAAGGCGGCTTTCGAGTGCAGTTAAAAGGTTTTCTGTAAAAGGATAAGTTTTTGATTGGCGAAAAAGGCTGTTCATTTTTGCCTCATGCGAGGCCAACTGATAAAGAACAGCCTTTTCTCAGCACAGCAAAACTTCAATTTTCCACCACATCCAAACTAACGGAAGTCAACAAATTTCATCTGCGAAAACCCTACTGTGAGCTTGCAGCAAAACAACCCTTTTTCGAAACTTCGCAATCTTGCGTCTGATGTACAGCTTTCCTTTCGCACCGATTCAAATCCTCACCGGCGATACCCGGGAAGGTTGCAATTCCCGGCACAGCCGGTTACATGATGAACGCCGGTCATTTCAGCGAAAATCTCGTATCGAGCGGAGATTTGAATCGTCCCCGGAGTCCAGAGGTTCGCAAACCTCTGGGGTACTCCCCGTTCTTTTCGTACAAGCGAAAAGAATAAATCCGTTCTCCCTTGCAGGGAGTTTCGAGGTTCTGCGAACCTCGATTCAGCCCACCCAAACAACAACTTCGCACTAACAAAATTAAATTCTTTTGCCGCTCCGCGGCCTTTGAAACTTTCCCTTTGGAAAGTTTTTCGAGGTTTTTCAAACCTCGATTCAGCTCGCCGCAATGGCGGCTTCGCTGAAACAAAATTAAAACCTTCCCAAAAGGAGCTTCGAGGTTTTGCAAACCTCGAACCAGCGCACTAAAACTACAAATCCGCATTTTTGCAAAAAGCAGAAAAAAACTCTGGCATTTTCTTCCAAAATGTGATATACTACAAAAAGTATCATAAAAAGTACCTGATGTATCATTGTGGAAGGATGGAAGATAACTCCATATGCCCGATAACCGCTTTTATAAAGCCCTCATCACCTACGCGCTCGACCTTGGCGAAGCCATGCTGAAATGCGGTGCCGAGGTCAGCCGCGTCGAAGATTCCCTGCAGCGCATCTTCTCCTGCTATGGCGCAACCGACGTCGATGTGCTCACTATCACCTCGTGCATCATTCTGACCGTCACCTTTTCTGCCGAAAATGTCTTTACCCAAACCCGGCGCATCAAGTCCTCGAACACCGATTTCGACCACTTGTCCCGGCTCAACGCCCTTTCGCGCTTTGTCTGCGATACCCGTCCCGAACCCGAAGAAATACGCATACGGTTAGAGCAAATCGAAAAGGAGGCCGAAACGCCGCATTATTCGCTTGTACGCGGCATTGTCGGAACGGTCTGCGCAACCGGCGGCTTCGCCGTGTTTTTCGGCGGTAAAGCCGCCGATTTTGCGGCTGCAGCTTTGGTCGGCCTTTTCATGCTGGCGTTTGAAAAACTGTTGCGCAAAAAGATTACCAATATCCCGTTGTATAACTTCCTTTGTATGCTGTGCGCCGGACTTGTCACACTGCTTATTTGCCGCGTGTTTCCGGCGGTTGACCGCGATAAGGTGCTCATCGGCGCGATCATGGTCATCATCCCCGGTGTTGCTTTCACCAATGCCGCACGGGATATTCTGCTTGGCGATACCATTTCCGGTTCGCTGCGACTACTCGAATCGGTCTTGTATGCGGCAAGCATCGCCGGCGGCATCGCCGTGGCACTTCTTGCATTCGGAGGTGGAATTTGATGACATTTATCGTTCAGCTGTTAAGCGCGCTTTGCGGCTCTTTCGGCTTCGCACTGATTTTCGGATTGCGCGGAAAAAGCGTCTTTTATGCAACCATCGGCGGTATGCTCACATGGGGCGTCTATCTGATCGGTGCGTCCTTCGGCGAAAATCTGTTTTTGTGGAACCTTCTTGCCGCCGCTTTTGCCGATTTTTACTCGGAAATCATGGCACGCGTGTGCAAAATGCCTTCGACATCCTTTCTCGCGCCAAGCATCATTCCGCTTGTGCCGGGTGGTTCGCTGTACTATACGCTTCTCTATTTAATCGGTAAAGAAGAACAAAAATCGAGTACAGCCGGTGTGAATACTCTGCTTACGGCCGGCGGCATTGCGGTCGGCGTTGTGCTCGTTTCGGTGATCGTGCGCTATGTGAGCGGTCATATATGGCGCAAAACGCCCGAAGATGCCGGAAAGTTGTAAAAAAAATGTAAACTTGCGGCGTTACCCGTTTCTTTTCGAACACTTTTTTGTTATAATAAACTCCGTGAGTGTATGCTCACGAAAAATATTTTTATCACACACACAGCGGTTTTCGGCAAGGGTGTCCGGTTTTTCGGATAAGCCGTGTTCTATGGTAAACCGGCTGTGGTGGAAAAAACCCAAAGGAGGACATTTTTATGTCAGTCATTTCCATGAAACAGCTGCTTGAAGCAGGCGTCCATTTCGGACATCACACCAGAAGATGGAACCCCAAAATGGCGGAATACATCTTCACCGAAAGAAACGGTGTTTACATCATCGACCTTCAGAAGACCGTTAAGAAGTTAGAGGAAGCGTATATGTTCCTCCGCCAGGTCTCCATGGAAGGCGGAAACATCCTTTTCGTCGGTACCAAGAAGCAGGCATCCGATGCCATTAAAGAAGAAGCTGACAGATGCGGCTGCTACTATGTCAATATGCGTTGGCTCGGCGGTATGCTCACCAACTTCAAGACCATCAAGAAGAGCATTGCCCGTTTGAACGCTCTCCACAGAATGGAAGACGACGGTACGTTTGAGCTTCTCCCGAAGAAGGAAGTTATCTCCCTTGTGAAGGAAATCAACGACCTCGAAAGAAACCTCGGCGGTATCAAGAACATGGAAACGCTTCCGTCGGCTATGTTCGTTGTTGACCCGCGCAAAGAAAAGAACGCTGTTGCCGAAGCAAGAAAGCTTGGTATTCCGGTTGTTGCTATCGTTGATACCAACTGCGATCCGGATGAGATCGATTACGTTATCCCGGGTAACGACGACGCTATCCGCGGCATTAAGCTCATCCTTTCGGTAATGGCCGACGCCGTTCTCGAAGGCAAGCAGGGTGAACAGTTCACCGATTCCGCTTCCGAAGAAAAAGCAGAAGCTAAGGACGCCGAATAAGTCCCATATCACAGGAAACTGAAACAGGAGGACATTACTAATGAATTTTACAGCAAAAGACGTATCGGATCTGCGCGCGCAGACCGGTATCGGTATGATGGAATGCAAAAAAGCTCTCGCCGAAGCAAACGGCGATAAAGAAGAAGCCGTCAAGATCTTACGCGAAAAAGGTCTTGCCGTTGCCGAAAAGAAGGCAAGCAGAATCGCCGCAGAGGGTGTCGTCGATATCCTCGCTAAGGACGGCGTTTATGCAATGGTCGAAGTCAACTCCGAAACCGACTTCGTCGCAAAGAACGATTCCTTCAAGGCGTTCGTTAAGGGCGTGCTTGAAACCATTCTCGCCGAAAAGCCGGCAGACGTAGACGCACTTCTCGCCTGCAAGTTCGTCGGCACCGATGATACCGTTGACGCCGTTCTCAAGGATAAGACCTTCCAGATCGGCGAAAAGCTCTCCATCCGTCGTTTCGTTATCGTTAACGAACCGGTTTGCGCCAGCTACGTTCACGGCGGCGGCACCATCGGCGTTATCGTCTACGGCGACGCTACGACCGATAAGGAAGCTGCCTCCGGCGTGCTCCGCAACGCTGCTTTGCAGGTTGCCGCTATGAATCCGCTTTACCCGAATAAGGAAAGCGTTCCGGAAGCTGACCTCAACGCAGAAAAGGAAATCATCCTCACCCAGATCAAGAACGACGAAAAGAACGCTAAGAAGCCGGAAGCCGTCCTCGAAAAGATGGTCGTCGGCAAGATCGGCAAGTTCTATTCGGAAAAGTGCTTGCTTGAGCAGGAATATGTCAAGGCTGAGGGCAAGGAATCGGTTGGCGAATATATCGCAGCCGAAGCTAAGAAGCTCGGCGGCGAAATCACGCTTAAGGGCTTTGTCCGCTACGAAAAGGGCGAAGGCATCGAAAAGAGACAGGATGACCTCGCAGCCGAAGTTGCTAAGCTCACCCAGAAATAAAACACGCTTTTGAGCGAATGAAGGACTGAAAACCGGTTGGTTTTCAGTCCTTTTTGTGTATGCGCCCTAAAACCGACGCGTTTTGTGAAAAAGACGGCAAGAAAAAACCGGAGTTTGTAAAAGTGTACTTTTACAAACTCCGGTTTGCTATTTGCTTATGTAAACATTATACACCGTATTTTGGCATTTGTCAAGAGTGGTTTTTACATTTCGCCGAATTATTCGTGAGCGGATGTGGGTTTGTAAAAGTACACTTTTTTGAACAGAAATAGCAATTGAAGAGAGGTTGAATGGAATGAAAAACATAAAAAAAGCAGCATTCATTTTCATGATATTGGGATTAATGTTTGTGTTGATTTCTTGCAGCAACACAAGTAAACGTGAGCCATACAATGAAGAAATCCATCCTGCCCTAAGTGTGCAAAACTCTTTGAGCAGAGCGCAGGATAATGCCTTGAATGATGTGCAAAAGCTCAAAGTTGAAAATTCAATTTCGTTAAAAAGTCAATATAAATCTATTGATGAAATCAATGCTCGATATAATACATTCATGAGAGTTATGATAGGAATCCTTGTCGTTTTTGTAATTCTAGCTCTGCTTATGGTATGGAGTATGTACGATGACAGAGTGAGTGACATTTTATACAAAATAGGTATAGCAAAATTTATTATTTGGATTGATAAAAAACAGCAAGAAAAGAAAGCCAAAGAAAGCAGCATATCACGTGGTACAAAAGAAAAAATCAAAGGAATAGCAGCTTTCGTACTTGTTGTTCTACTATTTAAGGGTTGCCAAGCAATGGGGTCATCCTATGGCAATGAAAGTTCAATAGGGTCATCCTCTGGCACGGCAAAAGCCAGCATATGCAAGGTCTGCGATCGCGAATTCACTGATTCCAGCAACATAAAATGCATTCGTGAAACCAATATGTGCAAGAATTGCTACAATAACTATTCTTGGGCAACCGGAGAAACACCGACAAAGTACTAATCATCCTAAAACCACCCTGTGCTTTATCTAAACACAGGGCGGTTTGCTGTATCTCACAAAAATCAAACTCATGTATTCAAGTTCTTTTGCCTACTTTTCTTTTAAGAAAAGTAGGCGAGGTCAAGGGCGAGAAGCCCTTGTCGCCGTTCGCAAACGGCGAAATCCCCTTGCCGCACTTCCGCAGAGCGCGAAATTCTCTATTACTTTCCGCTCAAAAGAACCTCTCGGAAATCAATTTCATCCGGCGAAGTGAGCTTGTCAAGAATAAACTCTAACATCTCTTTTAACTTGCCGCAGTCATTCATTAAGCTAAACAACGTGCCATAGTAGTAAGGCCTGCCAAATAACATCAGCTTGTAAACGAGCGGCAACGCCGCAAGCTCCTCTTCCGTCCACACATACTCTTGCCCAATGACCTGCAACGCATGAATCACACTTTGCACACGCCGACGGTCAATTTCCGGATCATGCACCGCAAGCCACGCATAATCCTCCGGCAGTGTTTCATCCATCTGCATGGCAAGACACAGAAAATGATTGATACATACATCCGAACCGCCGTCCGTAAAGTCACAAAGCCCGATCAGATGTCCACTTTCGTCCATAAGCAGCGAACCGCCGCGCTCTTCTCCGTGAAAGACCGATTTCGGCAGCTTTCCGTAAATCGGACGCAGCGCTTCGCGCACACTCCGTAAGTTCTCGTTGATCTTTTCGTATATCCCCATTAAGTCCGGCTGTTTTTGCCGAATCTCATTCGGCAGATCCGCTTCCGTGTATTCGGCAATCCAGTCCTCATATTGCTTGAAACAGCTGGACGCATTGTCAAATAACACCGCATAGTTCGGCTCTTTTCCCTGTAAGTGCCGGTTTCCGATTTTCCCAATCAATGTCAGAAGCTCATCCGTATAAACATATCGGCCATCCGGTGATTTCGGTGCTTCATCGAAAATCGGAATTGCCTTTTCCCGATATTCCTCGGCAAACACAACACAGTCGTGCCCGTCAAAGGAAACACAGCACGAAAGCGCACCGGCTTGATTGGGAACAATGCGGCAGACGTTACACCCTGCCTTTTCGTAGGCTTCGGCGGTTCTATTCTGTTCTTCAATCCGCGAAGGCGTTGTATATGGATAACAGTGAATGTGGAGCGTGAGTTTCCGCTTCGGAAACGTTACCAGATAATCCGCTATATAATAATACTCACCCCATGTTTTGCGCTCATCCACTTGATACATTTTTTCCACGGCAAGCGGCGGCGCGTCGTCGTATAATTTCAGAATTTCGTCAAGATTCATTTTCGTTCCTTTCTTCGTATAAAGAATGTTTTTGATGCTTTCGGGCGTCAGGAAAAAACGTGCGGAAAGCTGTTCGAGAGAAAGACCGTTCTTATAGAGCTGCCGTATCTCTTGGTTTCGCTTCTCATTTTTCAAACGGTTGCCGCTTTTGGTTCCCCACCGGTGGCGTTCACCGGCAATCGGAAAATATAACAGCTTCCCGGAAGCATATTTCCGCACCTCTTCGAACAGCTCTTCCGGCAGAATGTCTTTTGCATTTTCGTATTTCATACCTAACCTCCTTTCTGTAAACATTGTACAATGAATCTTGACAAAATGATAGCACCAAATTGCTTATATTTGTTTTGGTGTTTTCTTGAGATTGAAACATGGGTTGCTGACAGGGCAGCTCATGTCGGTTAGACAGTGAAATTTGGATTTCTATGAGAAACAGCTGCGTTCTTAGAAAACGGCATATCGCTCTTTCACAGCTCAATATGCTTTGGAAATGCTGCTTCTCTTAGGATGCTCCACATTTTGTCGATGTAAGAGAGTGTGTAAAAACTTTCGTAGTAATGATAGTAGAAAGCACCTTTTAATGTCATTTCATATATGCCGTCGTGTTCTTGAATAAACCCCAGCCGCTTTGCAAGCCAAAGCTCAAAGCCATACATTTTTCTAAGCGGGACACCAAAGAATTTTTCGAAATCACCTGCGTTTACTCTCGTACTGTATGCTGTCCAGAACAGCCAATAAATCATCCTCTGACGCTTGGTAAAACGAATGGTCAAAGACGTGGCGAGATTCCCTTCGTGAATCCTTTCACAATAAGCCGCCACATCAAATGTGTTAATTTTGAATTGCTCTTTGAAAAGGCTGGTGGAGGAGCAACCGAAACCGAGAAAATTATCTCTCGTCATAGAGGAATAGTTTGCATTTGGCTCACTTGAAAATGTCCAAACGGAACTGCGAAAGTATCCTTTGTTCAAACAGTATTTTGTAATGGTATCCAGCAATTCCCGCTTTTCTTTTTTTGGCATCACCGTAACCGTGCTTTCCGTAAAAGTGAAATCAATAAATGGGTATATGGCAATATGATTTGCGCCTAAGGAAAAAGCCATGTCAATATCGGATTTCAAATCTTCATAGGTTTGCCCCGGCAATGCAAAGATGAAATCCATCGAAATGGTTTCAAAAGAAACTTTTTCTAAGGCTGCCATCATTGCGGAAACATCGATTTTTCTTCTGCCAAGAATCTTCTGATACTGGTCGCAGAACGACTGAATACCGATGCTGATTTTGGTTACACCTGCATCTTTCAGCGTTTGCAGCGTTTTTACATTCACATTGTCGGGATGGAGTTCCAATCCAATTCCCTCTGTGATGATAAAATGCTCGTTCAAAGCCTCTAAAATTTCTCTGATACGATTTGCGGCAAGTGCCGGTGTTCCGCCGCCAATATATAGGCTTGTTGCTTTTTTTCGCTCTGTATGTTGTTTCCCAACAAGATGTATTTCTTGTATCAAAGCGTCGATATACCTGTCACAAAGTTCGGTGGAAAATCGCACTTTGCAATAAGGACAAAAATTACAGATGGTTTTGCAAAAAGGTATATGAACATACAACCCGAGATTTTCACAATCTGCAAACGGCAATAACGGATCATATTCATTTTTGAATGTAAATGGCTGGATTGTTCGTGTAAGCCACATTCTTGTTAAACTTGTAATGAAACTCATAACACTCCTAAATGTATTTCAAATATGTGCGAAGCATCTCAAAAATTATTTTTGGATTGCCGTTAAACAGAAGCGTGTATTCCGCGACAAAGAAGTATCCGCATCGAGCGCAGAGACCGGGGACATCGATACAGCGACCGCAGGTAAATAACTTTCCATTTTCCATCACAACACATTGGTGACAGGGTGTTGGAAATCGGTTTTCGATAAGATACGGGAAGGCACTTTTCAGATTGAATACAGGCGCTCCTTCTCTCATGGCTTGTGCTATCACGTGGCAGCACTCGGCTTTTTCTTCTTTACTCAAAGCTAATTCTTGCGTATCGGGATACGGTGTATGAAAATTAAATGATACAGCACGAACATTCTTGGTATCACGAGCCGTTAAGCATACGTCTCGCACATAGCCTTTGTTGATTTGATTGATAGCCATGTAGAAGCAGATATTGTCTGCGGTGGCATTGCGGATATTTTCCATAATCGTATCGTAAGTGTCGCCACGGATTTCATTATGACGTTGTTTATCTCCATCCAAACTTAGAAGAATCAAGTCCGCTTCCGGCAAATCAATCGGAAAAGTCCCGTTCGTGACTGCATTTACGATGAGAAATCCCATTTTTTTCGCTTCAATAACCAAATCTCTGAGAGTGAACTTCCCGTCTTTCCAAAGGAAGGTTTCTCCACCACAAAAGAATAGGATTCGCACACCCATATCATATAGTTGCTGCATTTCTTGCCGGATTTGTTTATAGGGATGGACGATCGCTGTGATGTTGTTGACTGAACAATGCTTACAATGTAAGTTGCATTTGTCTGTAACAATTATAGTTCCGAGAATCGGTTCTTTCTTTCGGAATAAAACCGTCTTAATGCCAAAAGTGGCAAAGTGAATAAAAGATGATCGTTTCATTTTTTGTCACCATAGCTTTGTTGCATAATTTCAAAGTGTATTATACACTTATTATACAGGATAGCCTTGTGGTTTTCAATACCTGTTTCAAAATTCGTCAAAGCAAAGTACCGTTTTTTGAACACTTCATAACGAAAAAGAGCTACCTTGTCAAATAACAGGATAGCTCTTGTTTGAAGTCCTTCGACTATTTTCGACCGACGCAGAACCGGCACAATTGCACACAAAGCACTTTGAAATATTCCAAATTGCCCTTTCACGCGAAACAATTAAACTCAAGTATTCAAGTTCTTTTGCCTACTTTTCTTCGAAAGAAAAGTAGGCGAGGTCAAGGGCGCGTAGCCCTTGTCGCGCTCCGCAGAGCGCGAAATTCTACTTTACGATCTTCACAAGGAACGACGGCTCGGCCGTGTCTTCGTCAGAACGCACCGATGAACCAAAGAGCCGCATATCGTCGCCATTTAACAGAACCTTCGCACCGTCTGCCCGACACTTCTCGGTTACATCCACCGCTTCGTCTGCCATCATGTCCTGTACAAAAATGCGCGCATCGCCAATCGGCTCGTCAAATACAAGCTCCAGACTGTTGTAATACCCGAATATGCCGATCGGCGCATCGAATGAACCCACCTTGAACGTGATATCCGCCGCACCAATGATGTTCGCATTCGGATTAATCGTGCGCTTGATGGTCGCAATTGAATAAGCTCCCGTGTGCGGATTCTTCGAAGCCACTACAAAGGGAATCACTTCTCCGACCGCCTTTACCTCCGGTAACTCACAACCGCGCGCCATGACTGCCGGTGCGGACTCCTCAAATCGCTTGGCAACCACATCAATCCACCAGCTCGGCCGACGGTCAAAGAAATACGTGTCCGTCAACCGCAGCTCACTCGTCTTGTAATCCGCCGCATATACCGAAAACGGCGGTGCCAGCCGATGCCAGCGCAAGCACGCCGCATCCGACGTGTTTTTGCTGTTTCCACCCATAATGCCGAGCGAACAGCCGAGTGCCGCACAGATCGACGAGCAGGTCTCCGCATTGAGAATGCCCTTCGTGCCGTATTCCGGCTTCATGCCGCAGGACGCCGAAAGTGCCTCATCCGCACGCATGAGCATGGAAGAATTCTTGAACGGCGACGCTACGTCATACAAACGGAACACATCGCAGATCGGCAAATCCTCTGCCGTTTCCTTCACGCGGTGCGCAATGTCGCCCATATTGGAATACGGCGGCTGACACACCGCGTGCTCCACGAGGATGCTCGGCGCGTTCTCGCGCAAAACCTCGGTTAACATCCGGCGATATGCCGGGTCACAGTGTCTGCCCCAGTCGATTTTCCAATAAAGGACACCGGCTTGTTCACACCATCTTGCCCGTTCCGCCCAATAGCTTCTCGCTTCTTCGCCAACACCGAGATCACCCTTGCCGCTGCCGCCGGTTTCGGTGGCGATCCATAAACCGATGCCGGCATAGCCCATGGCTTTCGCCTTTTGGTTTAGGGTTCTTAAACGTTCTTCCGGCGTTTTGCCGTAGTTCGGGAATTTTTCCGGGTTCGGATCACATGTGCCGAAAAAGCGCTCAACCTCCCAGCTGTTTTTGCTGCCGAACGGCACGTCCCAGCCGTCGTCAAGAAGCAGATATAAGCCCGAACGGTAGGCGCGTTCATAGGGATGATAGTACCGCTCCGAACCAAATAACAGCTCATCGGTGAGCGCGTCGCGCTGGTCGGTGCAGTTGTCGCCGGAATGCAGACCTATCTTGGCAGCGGTTGCTCCCTGCAGTGCCCAGGTGCACATATAGTCATAACACGGCTTGCTTTCCTTGGGAATAAAATTCATGTTGATACTCCTCGTATTCTTTGATGTTTCGGAAGAATACGCAAGGGCAGCCGGAGAAAGCGCATCGCTAACCGGTGCAGCTTGCTTGCGTTTGCCGCCGGTGAGAAGCGCATCCGTGCTGATTCCGAACAGCTTTGCAAGGCGAAGCAGCGTTTGGCTTGATGGCTTCGATCGTCCGTTTTCCCATTTGGAAACAGCCTTGTCGCTGACACCTAACCTTGCGGCAAGCTCTTTCTGCGACAGTCCCGACCCAACGCGAAGTCCGCATAAATAATTTCCGAAGTCAAAATCGTTCATCGCTGTTACTCCTTTGCTGTATCCTTCTGCGGCTATTGTACCAAAAAAACGGGTCGTTTGCAAGATAAACAACCCGTTTTGTACTCTACCGACGGTAGAACTTGTTTTGGCTATTTTAATTTTAACCCGTCGCTGAAGGCTTTGCCGACGATGCCGCCGATTTCGCGATAGGTGTTATGCACCGGGTCAAAGGTGATCGGGCGGAATTTGGCAAGATCGATTTTGCCGTCTTCGCCCAAAATGCTTTCTTCGGCACATACATTGACAATTTCACCGACCAAACGGCAGGATTCCTCGTCATAGCTTATCAAGCGGCATTCGAGTGCTAATGGCAGCTCCTTGAACAGCGGTGCGTTGACGACCTCGCTCTTTTCGGCATGCCAGCCGGCTTTTTGAATTTTGTCCGGCGTGTCGTTGCCCGAGGCAATGCCGACATAATCGCTTGCCGCCACATTTTTGACATCGGCAATGCTGACGGTGAAGGCCTTGTTTTTCAGAATATTCTTGGTGGTTTTATGCGACGCGCTGATGCAGACGGAAATCTGCGTTTCTTCGCTGATTCCGCCCCAGGCGGCATTCATGGCATCCGGATGGCCGGTTTCGTCATAGGTGCCTAAAATCAGCACCGGCATGGGATATAAAATGGGTTTTGCTCCGAAATTCTTGCGCATGGCAAGACACCTCCTCAAATGGCTGTTTTGCAAAAATGTTTTATGCCAAAATGGAAATATGATGGGTAAAGGTTTGCGTTTCGCCCGGCTGCAGGGTGAGAATGCCCTCTTTGTGTGCCAAAACGCCGTCAGCATCCACACGATCCGGGATACCGTTCCACGGCTCTAAGCAAAGATACGGTGCGCCTTGCTTTGTCCACAGCACGAAGTACTTGAAATCGTCGAAAGCGACATGAATCTTGCGGCTGCCGTCGCGCTTGGTGAGGGTTGCGCCGCGCGATTGCAAGTTTTCAAGCACAACACAGTCATTGTCCATGTGGCTGTATTTCATGTGAAGCGTGTTGCCGTCGGCCTCGACCGGCTCGGTCTTGTGCTCTAAGTAGTTGCCGTCCAACACCGTGCGTATGAGCGGTTCGGCTTTGTCGAAGACTACGTCGTATGCTTCAATTCCCTCCGGGCAGGCATAAGCCTCATGGGCACCGGGTGCGTAATACAGGGGCTTTGCACCGGTGTTTGTCGTGATAAAGCTGACGTGCAGGGTATTGGCGTCTAACGTGAAGCGCACGCGGAACTCAAAATTGAAGGGATATACTTCACGCGTATCGGGTGAGTCGTGCGTTACAAGCGTGAGAGCATCTTGGGAGTGCTCCTCGCAGTCGAATTCGCGAAACAGCACAAAGCCGTGTTTGGCGAGCGTATAGGCTTTGCCCTCATAGGTGAATTTGTCATCGCGCAGACCGCCGCAGATCGGGAACATGATGGGCGCGGTGCGGTTCCACACTGCCGGATCGCCGCTCCACATATATTCGCGGTCATCTTGATTTTTTATGCTTTTTATCTGTGCGCCGATATTGGATACGGTCACTGTCAGGGTTTCGTTTGTTAGCATATAGCGTTTTTCTGCCATTTTACAAGCTCCTTCCTCATCAATTCCATATAAATCTTTTGTATAAAACTCTGCGTAAAATTTTAGCCTACATGACTATATTTGTCAAACAAAATAGTTTAATAGCTGTATTTTTTCCTGTTTTTTACAAGAAACATCACACTTATTACAACAGAAAGAACTTCTGCTGCAATCACCGCAGTCCATATTCCGCTGATTCCCAGAACGACCGGAAGGAGAAGAATCATGACAATCTGGAATACAAACATTCTCATAAATGAAATAACAGCTGAAACAACGCCATTATTTAAAGCAGTAAAAAATGATGATGCAAATATATTTATACCGCTTATAAGATATGAAACAGCATATATTCTTATCGCCTCAGTTGTCAGCTCAAGCAGATTATTGTCATAACTTACAAATATTCCTGCAAGATAACCGGCAATAATTTCAGCAATAAGTGTCATGACAACAGAACTTACAATTATTATAGTAAGACTTCTTTTGAAAAGATTTTTAAGTTCATCTTTATTGCCTGCACCGTAATGATAACTTATAACAGGAGCAGAACCAACAGCGTATCCCATATATGTTCC
>URCT01000073.1 GCA_900546385.1 uncultured Eubacteriales bacterium
CACCGTAGCGCCCAGCTGGATGGTGCCGATGACGATGCTGGCGATGAAGGGCAGCGAGTCGTCGATAAAGTACGGGATGCCCATGTTGATGGCAATGGCCGCTTCGATGCTGGCCACCAGCAGCACCGGCACCGACAGGCTGCGGAAGGACAGCGCGATGATGACCAGCACCGCCGCGATGGACCAGATGTTGACATTTTTGAAGTCCTCGTCGGCGATCTCCACGAGGTCTTTCATCATGGCACCCTCGCCGGTGACGAGGCCCTCGGGGTCCGCGGTCTTGACGAGGCGGACCAGCTCGTCCACCTGCGCGTTCAGCGCGTCGCTGCCCGACTTATAACGGCCATTGGCGAGGATGAGCTTGTAACCGCCGTTCTGGACGATGTTCATCAGCTCGTCGGGCAGAAGTTCCGTCTCAAAGCCCGGGCCGGTGATGGAGTCGAGGCTCACCACCTGCGTGATGCCGTCCACCGCCTTTATCTCATCGCAGAGGGTGGACACCTGAGAAGCGGTCAGCTCCTCCCGGACGAGGATGAAGTGGTTGGTCATCATGCCGAAGTCTTCGCCCAGCTTGTTCGTACCCACGATGCCGGGCATATCCTGCGGAAGAGCGGCAAAAATGTTGTAGTAAATATCGGTCTTGCTCTGGGCCAGCCCAAAGGGGATCATCAGCAGGATGAACACCACCACGACGGGCATCGGGTGCTTCGAGACAAAATGGCTCAGGTGGGTGAGCCTGGGCATAAAGGTGCGGTGGCGGTATTTTTCCACCCACTTATCGAAGAAGAGAATGAGCGAGGGCAGGATGACGATGGTGCAGATGACGCCCAGCGCCACGCCCTTTGCCATGACGATGCCGAGGTCTGCGCCCAGCGTCAACTGCATGGCACAGAGAGCCAGAAAGCCCGCGATGGTCGTCAGGCTGGACGCCGTGATGGAGCTCATGGTCTTGCAGATGGCGTTCTCCATCGCCTCTTCGTTGGAGGCACAGAGCTTCTTTTCCTCGCCATAGCGGTGGAGCAGGAAGATGGAGAAGTCCATCGTCACGCCCAGCTGCAGAACAGCCGCCAGCGACGCGGTGATAAAGCAGACCTGACCGAGGAAAATATTCTTGACCGACTCAAAGACATCGAAAATATCGCCGGTCGAACGGTACATATGCGCACCGACGCTGTTCATCCATTCCCAACAGTTATCCGTGCCCCAGTTGCAGGCCGAGAACAGAATATCGCGGCCGGAGGCGCGAAGCGCGTTTGCCATGGTAAGATACGCAAGCTTGCCGTCGCCGGTATCGGGAAAATAGCAAAAATCGTATTTTAAGAAATCCACGCCCCAGGAAGCAAAAGTCGCAGCGTCCTTGAACTCATAGCCATAGCTGGACGGATATCCGGCGCAGGTGTGATACCCGGCGCAGGAATACATTCCGAATTTGAGGGCTTTGGAATGCACGTAATCGGCCAAATACTTCATGCCGTGCGGAAACTTTTTCGGATCCGGCACTAAGCAGCCGTTTTCGTCGCGCTGTCTTAACGACCAACAGTCGTCGATGACAACGTATTCGTATCCGGCATCCTTATAGCCTTTTTCGACCATCTTATCGGCCGATTCCATAACCAGGTGTTCATTGATGTTCTGTCCGAAGGTATTCCAGGTATTCCAGCCCATCGGCGGTGTTTTGATATGCATCGCAAAAAACTCCTTTTCAAAGACATAGATGATATTCGTGCAAATACCAGTTCGCATTGCTTTTTCTGTAAGAAAATTGTATCATAAAATGCAAAAAATGTCCATTGATTTATGTATCCAATCTATGTTAAAATGTATCTGATTTAAGGAGTAAAAGGAGTGACAGCACCATGCGGAACAAGCATGAGATCGCGCTCATCAACCGGCATTACCGTGAAATAAATCCGCTGGATTTCGGCGAACAGGAATGCGCGCCGAATCACACCTACGGGCCGGCCATCCGCCGGTACACGCTCATTCATTTCGTCATCTCCGGGAAAGGACGCTTCACCAACGGCAGCGGCTTGCACAAACTTCATGCAGGCGAAGCGTTCATCATCCGTCCCGGCGAAGTGACCGTGTATTCGGCGGATGAGAATGAGCCGTGGCACTATCTTTGGATCGGCTTCAACGGCGCGCTGTCGCATCGCTTTGCCGAGCTGCCGTGTGTAATCACGCCGCCGACCGGTGTTTATAAAAAGCTGCGGGAGGTGTTTTCCTACGACGGCACGGCAGAGGAATACTTAGCCGGGCGGATATTTGAGTTATATGCGTATCTGTTCAATGGCATCAAAGGCCGGGAAGACTATATTTTGAAGATTCAAAACTATGTGGAAACCAACTATAACACCGAGTGCGACGTGGCGGATATCGCGACGGTCGTCGGGTTAGAGCGGCATTATTTAGCGCGGCTTTTCAAGCAGAAAACCGGCGGCACGTTAAAGGAATACATCACCGAAAAGCGCATGGAGGAAGCCAAACAGCTTTTGGAGACCGGACACACGGTCGGCTATACCGCGCAAATGGTCGGCTACAGCGATCCGTTTGTGTTTTCGAAGACCTTCAAAAAGCGGTTCGGAATGCCGCCCGGCGAATGGAAAACAAAGGAAAGAAACGAAGAATAAAGCAAGGAGCGGAAAACCTGTCGGTTTTCCGCTCCTTTTCGTATTATTCTTTTCCGCCGAGATATTCTTCCTTATCTTCTGCATCCAAGAAGTAGTCGGTTAAAATGGTGAAGGTTTCGTCGTCCACGCCGTTACGCAATCTGGTGTAGAAATCGGACTGCAAGGCTTCGTCGTTCCATGACTTTACTTCCTTTTTAGCCTCGTTAACTTCTTTGTTGTAGGCCTCTTTGATATAGTCGGAGGTAACTAACGTTCCGTCATAGGCGTCTTGGAGAACCGCCTGCATGGTTTTTAACACCTTGCGCTTGACACTCGCCTGCTTCGGGTCAGACAAAGCAACGGCTTTGATCTGCTCGATGCCTTTTTCGAGAGCCGCGATGACTTTCGGATCATTCGGATTGGTTTCTTCAATCTTAAAGACCGCATAGAAAGTGGTTGCGCCGTTCACTTGATGCGATTCAACATCGACTTCACTGCCGTTTTCCTCAAGCGACCAGTATAAGAATTCCGCACCATCGCGTTTCGGTTCGGCCGGGAGTTTAGCGGACTTGCCGCGCTCGACCTTTTGTGTAGCAACGGTCTTGCCGTCCGAAATGAAGGTTACGGTATCGGTGATAACAACATCATCATCTTTCTTGTCGTCATCCTTCTTACCATCGTCTTTTCCGCCGGTACCACCGCCGCCGGTTGAACCGCCACCGCCGCCACCGCCGGTTGAACCGCCGGAAGCCGTCTTTTCAAACAGAGCGTCAAAGACAATGGAATCCTTGACTTCGTACTTTTCCAAATCAACGGCTGTTTTGCCGTCAAGCGTCCAGCCCTTGAAGGTATAGCCGGAACGGGCCGGTGCGTTGGGAACGGTCACGTGTTCACCGTACTTAATCTCTTGCGTATCGACCACAATCGTGTTATCGAGCATAAAGCGGACGTTCAATGTCTTCTTTACGTAAACGGCATACACCGTCACGTCTTCCGTAAAGAGATAGTTTTCATCCAACAAGGTGATTTCTTCCGCTTCGGCAGCTTTGGGATCTTTCGACCAACCGGCGAATTCATAGCCTTCGGGCGCTTTGGTGCCTTTCGGGAACTCGGTCATGGCTTTGCCGATCTCCACCTCCTTGGCAGAAGTCTCCTCACCGTCTGTGAAGGTGACGGTGCATTTGACGGCATCCACCTTGGCGTTGGAATACGGCGCAACAGCCACTGCAAGCTCAAAGCGGCGGATCGGAAGCGTTGCACGGAAGGTATTGCCTTCTTCAAGCGGCATGAGCTGGTTCTTCAAGATTAACTCAACATACGGCTTTGCCCAATCGGAAACGCTGTCAGACACCGTCACCGCCAGCGGCAGGTCGTAGGGCTTGATAATGCGGCAGAGAATCGCGCAGACCTCTTCGCGGCTGATGTTGTCGTTCGGGCGGAAGCTGCCGGTATCGTCGCCTTGGACATAGCCGGCCTTGCGTGCGGCAAGAACATACGGCACATACCATTCATTCGCCGGCGTGTCCGGGAAAAGCTCCACGCCCTCGGTATCGGTGTAGCCAAAGACGAGGTTAATCATTTTGCACATTTCGGCACGCGTCAGGTTGCCTTCGGGAAGGAACGTGCCATCCGGGTAGCCATTGAGAACGCCGTTGTTCACGAGCTTGTAGACAGCGTCCTTGTAGGATGCGTCCTCGGCAATATCCGTGAATTTCACGGTTTGTGCGGTAGCTGTGTCCGAAGCGGCCGCAACCGGATTCGGAGAAATGACCACCGGTTCAGCGGAAACGCCGGTCGCAACAGCTGCTGACGCAAGTAGCGCCGCCAAGATGAGTGCGAATTTGGTTTTTTTCATAATTTTTCCTCTGTTGTTCGTTTTACGGTTGTGGCAGACAGTTTCCTGTCTGCCACAACCTTTTGTTCGGATTTAGCCTTCCAGTTCCGCGTGCATATTTTCGATGCGTTCAACCGAATAGAAAATGTGACGCAAAAGTTCAATCGTAATGCCGTTAAACTCTTCTTCTTTCTGATCGGCGCCGCCTAAGAAATTATCAAAGATGGTATCCACAGTATACTGCTCATCGACCTTGTTGGTGAACAAGCCATGGAGGATTTCTTTGCCCTTCTGATATTCGGCATCGTCATAATAGCGGTTGAGTTTGGACTTGTAGAGGCGGTCAAGGATGGCATCGATTCTTGCACCGAAGCGAGCGTTTATCTTATCGTAAACGGTGTCATAAACCTTGCCGGCAGTTGCATTGTCTTCGAGCTTTTCGAGATACTTTTCAACGCCGAGCTTTTTGATGATCTCGATCATGGTCGGATCGTTTTCGATATCCAAGCACAGATCCGTCAAAGTGGTCGGAATGCCGTTGACGGCATAGTCAACCAAGAAGCGGTCGAGCATATTGGCAACCGCCAAAACCTTGTCTTCCGCGATGGCAAAGACATCTTCTCTGTCAGCCGCAGGAACGTTTGCGTCGTCATAGTACCAGCTCATGGTATCATCCATAACAACAGCCAGTGCTTTCAGAATGTCGTAGTAAACGTCGAACGAATACAGTTTGTAGCCGCTAAGCTCGGTGGTGTAGCCGTTATCCGTGCCGGAAACCCACTTTTCGGTTTCCATGAATTCTTCGTAAGCATCCTTAAACGGATTCTTTTCGTAATACGGATAGTACTTGATAAAGGCTTCCTTCGTGACGGTCGGAGCCTTGCCTTCGGCATAGGCTTTCATGTCTTTGACGTAGTTAAGCATCGGTGTTAAGACATCCGAAATCGGGTTAATGTCGACCTGGACACCGTTACCGATATAGAAGGTTGCGGTCGGATCGGCCTTTGCCGACTCCATAGCCGTCTTCATGCCGTTTACATACGGATCATAATGGCGGTCAAAGAGTTTCTTGATGTCTGCGAGCGGAAGCAGCGCTTTGGCTCTTTCCGGAATCTTTGCTTCAAAGAAGTCCCAACCGTGCGTGGAGAGCATCTTGTAAATCGGTTCAAACATGAAGAGTCTGTCTTCCGTTACCGTAACTTCCGTTCCGTTCGAATCGCAAAGCTCGGCGATGAGCTGGTCAACATACTTCGAACGGGTATCTGCCGTCGTCTGACCGAGGTCAGCGGCAATGTCGATAAGCGTTTGACCATCAAGGCTGTTAAACATGGTATCGGTGAGTTCGTCACGGTAAGCTGCATTGGCATCGTCGGCAATGAACTCAACGATCTTGCGGATAGTCGCTTCGTCAACGCTTGTGCCGATGGTAACAGCACCCGGTGCCAGAGCGTCATCCACGATGGATTGGAGAACCGCACGGAATTTATCAGCTGCATGACCGGCAAGCAGGTCGTTAAAGACAGGCGTCAGAATCGTAACAGCCTTATCCTGGTCAGCCTTAATCTTACCCATGTATTCGCGGATATAATCGTAGATATACTGCTTGGAATCATCGCTGCTGATGGAATCGTCGATGACTTCACCGATCATCTTGCGGATATTGGCTTCGCCGATCACACTGACAAGCTTGACATAGCGGTGTACGTTGCGGATGTTCTTGTCTTTGGCATTGTCGATAACGCCGCGATTTACCATCTGTTCGAGGACTTTTTTGCCGGCGTCGCCGTTCAAAGCAGTCTTAACCGTCGATTCGCTGATGAAGAGTGCGTCCTTAACGGTATCGATCGCACGGGTATTTTCGTCGTAGTTTGCATAAACGGTAAGCGGAATGGTCGAGAGTCGGGACATACCGACAATCAGCTTAACTTCCTTAACGTTGTCATAAACCTTAACGTTTGCGGTAACGGGAGCATCCATATCGAATTTTTCCCATGCGCCGCCGTTGATAACCCACCAGCTGTTCGGGATGATGTGCGTGGTGTCAACGCCCAGCGTGCCGTAGATACGTGCTACGGTTGCATTGCGCTTGAAGCCTTCCGTCTTGGCATTTGCCGGGAGCGTAATGTCCGGATCGGAAGCCAAAAGCTCGTTGACGGAGGTGTTATACGGAATGTTGAGCACCTTAAGAAGCGGATCGTCACCGTTATCGAAGCGTGTGACATCGTAGAACGATACCGTGAGAAGCTCGGCTTTGAGGAATGCATAGACGGTCATGTCTTCGGTAACCACCGTTGCAGCCGTCACTTGGGTTCCCTCACCGTTTTCTTTGGTGAACCAGCCTTCGAAGGTGTAGTGCTCCTTGGTCGGGTTTTCCGGCATATTGGCTGCGCCGATGGCCGTGCCCTTGGTGAAGGTAACGGTCTTAACCGTCGTGCCGTCAACAATAAAGGTAACGGTCACGTTCTCCGACGGAGTGAGCGACTTAAAGATCGGAACGAATTCCGTCTTTGCGGTAATGGCATACGGGAAAGTAACTGCGGCGGTATCGCCTTTCAGCGCCCAGTGTGCGAAGTAGTATCCTTCCGGTGCAGTCGGTTTATCCGTCGGCTCAGCTACGGTGTCTTCAAAGGCCACAGTATCGGTGAGCATCACATCAGTTCCGGCAGTGTCTTTATAGAAGATAACTTCGTAGGTGTTCTTGTCATAAACGGCGTACAGCTTGGCGTCCTTTGTAATGCCCTTAGAGAAATCAAAGGCGGTTTTGCCGTTTTCGGTTTCCGACCAATGCTTGAAGGTGTAGCCGGTTTTATCCGGAGCGGTAACAGCCGTCACGGCATCGCCGTCAAAGACCGTTTTGGAAGCAAATTCCGTGCCGTCAACGTAGAAGGTGACCTTAAACGTTTCTTTATCGGAGAACACCGGATAGAACTTGTTGACAAGGCCAACGGTGTACGGATAGGTGACAAACTCGGTTCCGCCGTTCACAGTCCAGCCCTTGAAGGATTTTGCCGGATCGGGAGAAGCGGGAGCTTCCGGAAATTCGCTTTCTTTGATTTCCGAACCGTAAGCCTTCTTGCCGAAATCCTTCCACACAGTCGGATTCGGATTGGAGGCATCGTATTCTTCTTCATAGAAAATGACTGCATATTCGTTGACAGAGAAGACAGCATACAAGGAGGTGTTCTGCGTAATGCGCTTGGTGGACAAATCGAACTTGGTGCCGTCCTTCAGCGTCCACTCATTTAGGAAGGTATAGCCTTCTTTTTCAGGTGCCGGACTGGGGCTTGCCGCCGTGCTGTTATAGGCAATTTCCTGGGTAGCAAACGGCGTTGTGTCCGTTGTATTCAAATAGAACGAAACAATCGGATTTTTTTCAAATACAGCATAGAGGGAGAAGCTTGCGTTAATCTTGGTATTTTCGATATCGAACGCTTCGCCGCCCTTGGTGCGCGACCAATGTATAAAGGTGTAATGCTCCTTGGTCGGGTCGGTCGGTTTGTTCATGGTAGAACCGGATTTGACGGTCTGCTTGTCGAGTTCGGTACCATCATCGTCGCGAAGAGTGATCGTGTAGAAGGTGGTCTTGCTGCCACCGCCGCCGCCACCGCCGCCGGTCGAGCCGCCGGTCGTGGTTTCGGGCTTCTTCAAGAAGGTTGCCGGTGTGATCTCATCGAGTCTCTTAAACGGCGGATCGGTGCGGTAGTTATTGAAGTTGACCGTACCGTTGAGGTCATAGATAACGACCTTTTCGCCGACCGTCACCGACTTGAAGGTAACCTTGCCTTCACCGCCGCGCGCAAGCACGCGACCGTTTACGTTGACGGAAGCCAAATCGAAATCGCCGTCTGCAACGCCGTCCGCGATAACGACATCGCCGTTCACGGTGACATTTTCAAGGTGAACGCCCGGAACGCGGATCATCACAGAACCGTTTTCGGGAACCTGCGAATAATAGCCGGGAGCGTCGATATACATCTTGAAGATGTTGTGGAACACCTGTGCAAGCTCGGCACGGGTGATGTTATCCTGCGGGCGGAACGAGCCGTCCGGATAACCGTTGATATAGCTTTTTTCGACCATACCGATGATACCGTTTTTCGCCCAAGAGTTTATTTTGCCGGCATCGGTGAATTTGTCGAGTGCCTGTTCGTTCGTACCCGAAATGCAGAGAACTCTCGCCAAAACAAGGAACACCTGCTCACGGGTTATGTACGAATTCGGGTCAAACGTGGTATCGCTTGTACCGGTAATGGCACCCATCTGATAAGCCTTGGCAACCGGTTCATAGAACCAATCGTCGGCCTTCACATCGGTGATCTTTGAAAGATCCGCCATTCTGGTTGCGCCGAAGGCACGTGTGATAAAGGCGGCGAGTTCCGCACGGGTAAGTGCCTTATCGGGTTCGATAAGCTTGCTTTCGTTGCCGATATAAAGCCCGTTTTCGACAGCGGCGGTCATTGCATCCTTTGACCAACCGAACGGAAAATCGAGGAAATCGGCTACGCTTGCTGCAAAGGCTGCCGGCTGCAATACCATAATCATGACAAGCAATGCCGCAAGCACGCGTTTGAATTTTTTCATGGGTTTTCCTTCCTTCCTGTGCTGTTTATCATTTTATTTATATAAGCTGATGTAATACGCCTTTTTGAGTTCTTTTTCATTCTTATAGGCACTGTTAATGGCATCGACGAGTGAGGTGTCCTTGCCGTTTTCCTTCATCAGTGCGCTAAGCTCATCCGTCACAGCCTTGACCTGTGCGTCGCATTGCGCTTCAAGCCCGGCCACATATCCCATATTGTCCGACACGATCTTGGCCTTGGTTGCAGTGGTGTGCTGTTCCTTGGGAAGAGCCTTGTAGGAAGCAATGATGTTGGATTCAAATGTGGAGAGCGTCGATGTGAAGTTTGCCTTGATGACGTAAATCTTCGCCACAAGCTCGGAAACCTTTTTGTTGTATTCCTCCTCCGAAAGCTTTGCAGTGCCATTCGGAGAGGTTATTTCCGTCTGAGGCGAAAACGTGCCTTGCGTCGTTGAAGAGGCCGGATCTTTTGTCTGCGTCGAACCGGAGGTCTTGCCGCCGGACGTATTCTTGCCGCCGGAGGGATTATTTCCGGAGCTTGGCGTTTTGCCGGACGCATGTCCCGTCTGTCCGCCGGAGGCTTGAGAAGAATCTTTGCCGGTTCCGCTTGCGGGATCTTTGGACGAAGTGTCGGTCGAGCCGGTCGTTTTGCCATCGGCAGAATCGGCGTTATCGCCCTTTTCGTCATCCGCAGGCGTTTCCGAACCGGAGTCCGGGTCGGCAGTGCCGTTGCTTGCATCGGTCAGGCTGTCGTAGATGATAGCCTCGATTTCTTCTTGGCTGAGGTCTCCGTTGTTGAGCTTGTTGAAATCATCTTCGGAAACGTTCATGCCGGCATCGGAAAGCGCGTTTTTGGTTTGCTTTTGGGTTTCTTGAATCATCTCGCCGATTTCACCGGTATCGGTGGTCAAACCGCGCCACAAAGCCTTGATGTTGTCGCGATAGACAAAAATCACGCCGAAAATGATTGCAAGAATGAGGATTAGCAGTGTCAGAAGGATACGGGCACGAACGGGTTTCGTGCTTTTTTTCTCCATAGTCAGCCTCCTTTGTGATCTCGGGACGGTCTTAACAAAAGGCACAGTTCCACAAGATATTTATACAGCTATTATTATACCTTTGGAAAGAGTTTTTGTCAAGACTTTTTGCACAGGAAATCGAAAAGTTACGCCGATGTTTTTGGAAAACAAACCAAAAACTTCCGGACATCCGCCGCTTTTCGACAAATATAAGACGAACGCAGGCGTAAAATGTTCCCATACGTCCAAAGCTTAAGAAAATTTTAATAATCGACTTTTCGTTTTCAGCCTCTGTACACATCTTTGTTTGCAGACAAAAAAACGGCGAACTCCGTTTTTTCGGAATTCACCGCTCACGCTGTTCGAAATTGCCGCTCCTTACGGCAGAAACTGATATGCCACGCGCTCTGCACCGCTTTCGAGCCAAATCACGCCGCAATAGACAAAGCCCTGCTTTTCGAGCATTTTGCGCATGGGAACATTGCCTGTATGCGTATCGATCCGAATGCCGCCGGTCAAGTTTTCCCTTGCAGCTTTTGCCTTGACAAAATCCATGATTTCGGCACTGATGCTTTTGCCGCCATCGGCAAAATGCGCCGAGCGTCTTGCATCAGGCGATACAGTAATGCGATGCACGGTGGCATACGGTTTATCCGAACGCCATGCGCCGTCGATTTTCCGATAGGTCGGCTCGGGTCGGGTCATGCACATAAAGGTCGCCGCGATATGCCCATCACACAAAACCACATAGCTTTCACCGTGAGAAACATCGGCACGGATATTGCTTTCAAACGGATAGCCGTCCTGCCATTGATCGATGCCGAGAGCCGCCATGGTTTGGCGCGCCTTGTCAAAAAGCGTCATAACGGCAGGAATGTCAGCATAAGCGGTTTTACGGATTTCGGTGATCATACGTTTTCTTCCCTTTTATTATATTATCCTTCCACAAGCGGATATTTTGCAAGATAGTCTTCATAATGCTCTTTGAAGGAAGCATCGTCTTTTTTGATATGGCTGAGATATTCGTGCATATCCAAGCTGTGATGTGCGATCTCGATGATACAGCCGGCAATGTTGGAGCAATGGTCGGAAACGCGTTCCAGATTGTTGAGCAAATCGGACAGCACAAAGCCCAGCTCGATGGTGCATTCGTTTTTCTGCAAACGTTCGATATGACGGGTTTTGATACGCGCCTTCAAGCTGTCCACCACCTGCTCGAGCGGCTCGACGAGCGCGGCATTTTCCATATTGTCCTCCGACAAAGCCGACACCGTCAAGCGGATGATTTCGCGTTCGGCGTTGCAGATCGTTTCCAGCTCTTTAATGGCCTTTTCGGAGAATTTCAATTCTTTATCGCGCATTTCCTCCATGGATTCCGCGATGTTGACGGCATGGTCGGACAGCCGTTCCAAATCGCCGATGATATGCAGCAGTTTGGAGACCTCTAAGCTGTCATGATCGGAAAGACTGCAGCCGCTGATTTTGACAAGATAGGTTCCGAGCTTGTCCTCGTACATATCGCCGCGCGCTTCGCCTTCACGCACGGTTTTGCCGACAGCTTCGGTGTAGCCGTCCCGAATCAAATCAAACGCCGCATACAATGTTTCACCGGCCTCGACGGCCATCTGCTTTTCGACATCTTTAGAACGCTGGATGGCAACCGGCGGCGTCACAAGCAGACGCTCGTCGAGAAGCTCATCCTTCTCTTTTTCCTTGCTGTCACGCACGGTCAAGCAAGCAAGCTTTTCAAGCTGTTTGGTAAAGGGCATGAGCATGGCAAGCGCGATGAGCTTGAACACGGTATGGATCACGGCAATGCTGAGCGCCGTTGCCGGCCGCGTCAGAATTTCGGATGGCAAAAAGGCTTTCACGGCATAAAACACAAGCAGTAAAACGCTTGCCGCAATCACATTGAAATACAAATGGATAAAGGCGGCGCGTTTAGCGTTTTTGTTTGCGCCGACCGAAGAAATGAGCGCACTGACGCACGTACCGATGTTCTGTCCCATGATGATCGGAATGGCCGTGCCGTTGGCAATGGTTCCGGTAAAGGTAAGTGCCTGCAGAATACCGACCGATGCGGAGGAAGACTGCACGATTGCCGTGATGACCGTTCCGGCAAGCACGCCCAAAATCGGCTGTTCAAACACGGTAAGCACGCGGATAAAGGCCGGATTGTCCTTCAAAGGTGCGACCGAATCGGACATCATTTCCATACCGAACATCAATACGGAAAAGCCGAGCAAAATCAAGCCGACATCCTTCTTTTTGCGATCCTTGACGAACATATAAAGAATCACGCCGATCAAAGCAAGCACCGGTGTAAAATTATCCGGCTTAAGCATACTTAAAAAGACGTTATCGCTTTGCAAGCTGGTGAGCGACAGCAGCCACGAGGTGACCGAGGTGCCGAGGTTTGCGCCCATAATGACGCCGACAGCCTGTCCGAGCGTCATCACGCCGGAGTTGACAAAGCCGACGACCATCACGGTGGTGGCCGAGGACGATTGAATGACGGCGGTGATGCCGAGGCCCAAAAGGAAGCCCTTGAATTTATTGGACGTCAAGCGCGCAAGCAATGTTTTCAAGCGGCTTCCGGCCTTTTTTTCAAGTGCTTCGCCCATAACGTTCATACCGAACAAAAACAAGGCAAGTCCGCCGATCAACATCAGCACATTGGTTAATTCCACAAGCTCTCCTCACTTTTCCTTTTACAGCTGTCTTAAATGCATACTCTCACACAATATTCATTATAAGAGAAGACTATTCGTTTTAATATCGTATTTGGGTTAAAGCTTTATTAAATTTATGTAAAATCACCGGTTTTTATTCAAGAAAAAAAACATAGCACAACCAAAATCAAAGAGTTCAGCCAAATCGAAACTGCGGCCGAAACCGCGTTCGAAACCGTCACACAAGCATAAAAAGAGCCGCTCACGGCGGCAAAAACGGCATTGACATATTGGAACTTTTGTTTTATAGCCGGAAGTAATTCCGGCA
>URCT01000074.1 GCA_900546385.1 uncultured Eubacteriales bacterium
CCGCCGATCCACATAGCCAGCTTCATCATGTATGTAATTGGAATAAACGCGCCGGCCGCCATGATGACCGGCACCGCATAGCCCGGCATTTGCCACGGCTCGGGCGTGACGTGCGAATCCACCGGCGCGCCCTCTTGAATGCCGCGGCAGAACGCGAGCATATTTTTTTCCGAACCGAGCGAAACCGTCTGAATGATGCAGTGGCGAACTTCATCAGAGGCCGGGCAGACCGCAAAGCCTTCGTTTTCGAAAACCGCCGCCGCAAGAGCCGCCGTTTTCAAGCTCTGCGCGACCGTGTGCGGCGCATAGAAAAGCCCTTTATACATACTTTTGGTCTGTCCGAGCGTTGCACCGCCCTCCGCGCCGATGCCGGGGCAGGTGAGCCGATACGCGCAAAGCTCGACGGCCTTTGCGGAACCGGCAAGATAGCCGCCGGTCTCGGCCATGCCGCCGCCCGGATTTTTGATGAGCGAACCCATGCAGAGGTCGGCGCCGTAATAGGTCGGTTCATGCGCATCGCAGAATTCTCCATAGCAGTTGTCGACGATGACAAAAACCTCCGGGTTGATCGCCTTTGCGGCTTTAACAGCTTGGCCGATCTCTTCGGCCGACAGCGTTTTGCGGATCGCATAGCCTTTGGAGCGTTGAATGAAAACGACTTTGACCGACGGTTCGCTCTTCAAATAGCCGCACATCTTATCGATGTCGATCTCTCCGTCCGCCGTCATTTCCTGTGCCGTATACTTCACACCGAAATCGGCAAGCGAGCCGTTTCCGGCCTCACCGCGAATGCCGATGACCTCTTCGAGTGTGTCATACGGCTTGCCGGTGACCGAGAAAAGCGTGTCGCCCGGGCGCAAAAGCCCGAAAAGGCCGATGGCAAGCGTTTGGGTGCCGCTTACGATGTTGTGGCGCACAAGCGCAGCTTCACATTCGAAAACATCGGCATAAATGCCCTCTAATTCTTCGCGGCCGCGGTCGTTGTATCCATAACCGGAGGACGGCATAAAATAGCTTTCGGACACATGGTGCTTGCGAAAAGCCGCCATGACCTTTTTTTGATTTTCAAAGGCGATGCGGTCGATGCGGTCGAATACGCCCTTCTCACGGAGTTTGCATTCCGCCTGCTCAATTTTGGCTTCGACGGCGGTACGGTTTGTTTGTTCCATGGGTGTTTTTATCTCCTATTTGCGTAATTTTCCTAAAATAACGGCGGCTTTTAAGAGCGCACATTGGGTCTTGGAATCCTTGATTTCGCCCGAAAGCACCATATCAAGCGCCTTGTCGAACGGGATTTTTTCCACATTCAAGAATTCATCCTCATCCGGATTGGTATCGCCGAACGTAAGACCGGTGGCAAGAAACATATAAATGACCTCGCCGCAATAGCCGGGCGACGGATACAGCTCGCCGAGATTGGTGTATTTTGCGGCTTTCGCGCCGGTTTCCTCTGCAAGCTCGCGCTTGCCGCATTCGAGCGGACTTTCTTCGCCGTGGTCGCGCTTTCCGGCCGGAATTTCGAGAATGACCTCTTTGTACGGATAGCGGAACTGACGGACGAAGATGACTTCCTCCTTGTCGGTTAACGGCAGCACGCACACGCCGCCGGAATGCTCCACCACCTCGCGCACGCTTTTGTGGCCGTTCGGCAGCTCCACTTCGTCGCGGCGCACCTTGATGATGCGGCCTTGATAGATGTATTCTTCACTAAGTGTCTTTTCGGTAAGCTCCATGTGTTTCACCTTTCTTCTGTCTGTTCTTCCGTTTTCGGCTTGTAGTCAAAAGCGGGTACATATTCTTCTTTGGCACTGGTTCTTTCCTGCAGAAAGCCGCAGGTAAAGCCAAGCGTTTCGGCATGATGCACCACGCGCTCATATTCGAGCGTCGTGACGTGCCGGTTGATTTCGGGATAGGCCGCACAGGCTTTCGTCGGAAAATATTGGCTCATAAGGCTTAACGCAAAGCGGCTCACATCGTAGTGCGAAGCAAGATAATCGAGAAGCTTCATGCTGTCGCGCGAAAGTCCCGGCAGAACCAAATGCCGCGTCAGAACGCCGCGCGTCATATGGCCGCTTTCGTCGAAGCGCGCGTAGCCGACAAGCTTGTACATTTCTTCGAGTGCCGCCGAGGCCATGTCAAAATAATCGGCCGCCGCGGAATATTTCGCCGCCGCTTCTTTGGAATAATATTTGAAATCGGGCAAAAAGATATCGACATATCCGTCAAGCGTCCGCAGTGTTTCCGGCTTTTCGTAGCCGCCGCAGTTGTAGACAACCGGAATCGAAAGGTGCGGCTTTGCTATGTCAAGCGACTGCCGTATTTTGTCGGTAAACTGCGTCGGCGTGACGAGATTGATGTTGACCGCGCCCATTTCCTGCAAGCGCAGAAATTCGTCCGCTAAGGTCTGTACCGAAACGCCGTATCCCTTTTTGCCGCGTGAAATCGCATGGTTCTGGCAGAACACACAGCCGAGCACACAGCCCGAAAAAAAGACCGTTCCGCTGCCGGCCCCATAGGAAAGACACGGTTCTTCCCAGTTGTGCAAGCCTACACGCGCAAGCTTGATTTGGTTCGAAACGCCGCACCGGCCGGCTTTGACACTTCGGTCAATGCCGCATTCGCGCGGACACAGCCTGCAAACAGTTGCCATGCAATCGCTCCTTTATCATAAATAAATATTATAGCCTATATATGAAACGTACAACCTAACGGTTTGCTAATATTTTGTAAAAAGTGAAAGCGCAGAAGTTTTCACAAAAATTCGCGTGAAACGATTGACTTTTCTTCCGGCATATGGTATATTATATTGATAAAAAGTTTCTTTTCTTTCAGAATCGATTCGAATATAGATAAGGAGTATTTGCTATGAAGGTATTACTTTTACAAGACGTGAAGGGCAAAGGCAAAAAGGACACCATCGTTGACGTATCCGACGGATACGCACGCAATTTTCTGCTTCCGAAGGGCGTTGCCGTCGAAGCCGATGCCAAGATCATGAACGACTATAAAAATAAGCAGGCCGCCAAAAAGCACCATGAAGAAATGGAAAAGCAAGCCGCTAAGGAAACCGCCGAAAAGCTCGCCGGCCTTGTTGTAAAGATTCTTGCCACCGCCGGTGCGGACGGCCGTTTTTACGGCTCGGTCACCACAAAGGACATTGCCGAGGAGCTTGAAAAGCAACATGGCATCACGGTCGATAAGAGAAAAATCGTGCTTGACGACGCCATCAAGGCTTTCGGCTCGTACAGCCTCGATGTCAAGCTCTATCCGGAAATTTCAGGCAAGCTTAACGTCATTGTCACACAGAAAGACTAATCTTAACACGGCGCAGCTCTATGCGCTGACAGGGAAGGGAGCTTAAACCGTGAGCGAACTGGTTCTTTCCGAAGAAAACTTGCGGAAAATGCCTTTTTCCATGGAAGCGGAACAGTCGGTCTTAGGGACGATTATTCTCGATCCGGAAAAACTCAACGATATCGCGTCGATCCTTCGTGCCGACGATTTTTATCTCGAACAGCACGTACGCATTTACGAGGCCATGCGGAGCATCTTTGCGCGCTCTGACGCACATCTTGACGAAGTGACGCTTCTTGAACAGCTTGTGTCCGACGGCACGCTCGACGAAGCCGGCGGAAAAGCCTATATCACAACGCTTGCCGCTTCCGTGCCGGACATGAATAACCTCATGGACTACGTGCGCATTATTAAGGATAAGGCCGTTCTGCGCCGCTTAATCGAAGCGTCGGGCGAAATAAGCGATATGGCGTATTCCGCCGAAGGCGAAACCAAGGATATTCTCGACCGCTCCGAACAGCTGATTTTTGATATTGCCGAAAAAAACGAGACCAAAGGCCTCTCCCATATCCGCGATGTCATCATCGACCTCTACCACCATTTGGAGGATCTGAAAAAAAGCGGTACGGACGCACTCGGTACGCCGACCTATTTTACCGATATCGATAAATACCTTGTCGGCATGGGAAAAGGCGATTTCGTCATCGTCGGCGCCCGTCCGGGTGTCGGTAAAACCAGCTTTGCCTTAAATATTGCCGCTAACGTCGCTCAAAAAGCACCGCATAAATCCGTGGTCGTGTTTTCGCTCGAAATGTCGTGCGAACAGCTCGTTTCGCGCATCTTGGCCTCGGAAGCCCGCATCGACAGCTACCATATGCGTTCGGGCGAACTGACCGAGGAGGAATGGGAAAAGCTTGCCCGTTCGGCCGGTCTTCTTGCCGAAACCAACATTTTGATCGACGATACGCCGGGCATTTCGGTCACCGGCATGAAAGCCAAGCTCCGCCGCGTGAAAAATTTGGGTCTTATCATTATTGACTACTTGCAGCTTATGCAGTCGGATAAGCACACCGAAAACCGCGTCCAAGAGGTGTCGGACATTTCGCGAAACCTAAAGCTTCTTGCCAAGGAATTCGAAGTGCCGGTCATCACCTGCGCCCAGCTTTCCCGTGCTTCCGAAAAGGAGCATAAAAAGCCGATGCTTTCCGACCTGCGTGATTCCGGCGGTATCGAGCAGGACGCCGATACCATTATGTTCCTCTCGCGCGATTACTATAAGGATGATCCCGAAAAGGAAAATATCGCCGACTGTATCATTGCCAAGAACCGACACGGCTCGACCGGAACGGTGACGCTCGGCTGGCTCGGTCAGTATACCAAGTTTATGACCATGGATACAAGCCATGCAAATTGAGCTTTTTTTGCGGCGTAAAATTGCCGAAGCCAACGCGGCCGACGCGCTTTTCAAGCCGGATGACCGCGTTTTGGTGGCTCTTTCGGGCGGCGCGGACAGCGTGGCATTGCTGTTGGCGCTAAAAAAATTCTATCCGTCGCTTTCGCTGACGGCGTGCCATGTGAACCACAGGCTCCGCGGCGAAGAAGCCGAACGCGACGCGGCCTTTGCCGAAGCGTTGTGCCGGAAAAACGGCATTCCGTTCGAGCTATGCGCGGCGGATGTTGCGGCACTTGCCAAAGAGCAGAAAATTTCCACCGAGCTTGCCGCACGCAATGTCCGGTATGCGTTTTTTGAGGAGATCTGCCGCCAACGAGATATTCCGCTTGTTGCGTGTGCGCATACGGCAAGCGACAATGCCGAAACGGTGCTTTTTAACCTCACGCGCGGCGCGGCGCTTTCCGGCCTTGCCGGCATTCCGCCCAAGCGGCAGCTTGCCGACGGCATTACGCTCATCCGACCGCTTTTACGCGTGCAGAGAGAGCATATCGAAGCGTTTCTTGCGGCTCTTAACCAAAGCTACGTCACCGATTCCACCAATCTCGCCGACGATTATACGCGCAACTTTTTCCGCCACAAGGTGCTGCCGCTGTTAAAGCAGGTAAATCCGTCGCTTGAAAGCGGCCTTTGTGCCACAAGCCGCGTTTTGCGCGAAACACAAATATTTCTTGAAAAAACGGCAAACAATAGCTTGACGGATCGTGTCGCGGAGCTTGCTTTGCAGGACGAAGTGCTTTTGCGGCAAAGCATTTTGCTGTTGTACCGAAAAAGCGGTGCGAACGGAACGCCGGAATATGTGCATATTGACGCCATTGCAGCCTTAGTGCGCGAAGCGGCAGAGCATGGCAGCAAGCGTGCGGAGGTCTGTCTTCCGGGCGGTGTGAGTGCCTGCATTTGCAACGGCATTCTCTCGTTTGAGCCGACCGTGCGGAAACAAAAAAGCATTCGGAAACCGTATCTGTATCCGCTTGCCGACGGCTTTTTCCGAATTCCGGATACGCCTTTTGCCGTGCAGCTGACCGATGACACCGATTTTTTGAAAAACCATGCCGTTATTCCCGAAGGCTATACGCTGTATGACAGTGCGATCCTTGCCAAAGACCGGTGCGGCGCATTCTGCGTCCGTTCACGTGGGGACGGCGATACCGTTCGCTGCGGCGGCATGACGCGGAAGTTAAAAGAACTGCTGAATCAGAAAAAAATACCGACGGAATTACGCGGCCTTTTGCCGCTCGTGTGTGCGGCGGATACAAGGGACCTGTTATTTGTGCCGCGTGTTGCCGTGTGCGACGCACACGCGCACATTTTGGGTTCTTCGCGGAAGCTCTGTCGGGTCAGCATCTATATCCAAACCGGCGTTTGAACATAGCAAACGGCCGCATCAGCTTTGTATTTACCATTTTGAACAGGAGACTCATTTGATGATGAAAAATAACGGAAAAACCATTCTGTTTTATGTCGTCTTGATTATCGTTATCCTTTTTGCTTCGTATTTCTTGCTCGGCACCAAAGAGGAAAAGCCGCCGGAATACAGCGAAATCGTCACGATGTTCGAAAACGGCGAGGTGGAAGCCTATAACGTTACCGCCGGAAACGTTTTGGACATCAAAACGCGCGATAAGACAAATTCGAGCGGCGTTACCGTCAAGGGCAAGGAATTTTCGGTCAAACTGCGCAGCCTTGAGCTTTTCGAGCGCGATATCAAGCCGATTGTCTATGCACTCAATCACGATGACGACCCGAATAACGATATCACAAGCTACAATTATGAGCCGCCGAAGGAAACCTCTTTGTGGCTCAGCTTCTTACCGTATATCCTTATGATCGTGTTCTTTGTCGTTTTGTGGTTTTTCGCCATGAATTCGGCTATGGGCGGCAAGGGCGGCAAAATCAATTCCTTCGGAAAATCCCGCGCACGCGTCAACCTCGGCGGCAAAAACAAAGTGATGTTTACCGATGTGGCCGGTGCGGATGAGGAAAAAGAAGAATTGAAAGAAGTCGTGGACTTCTTGAAGAATCCGAAAAAGTTTACCGAGCTTGGTGCAAAAATTCCGCGCGGCGTGCTGCTTGTCGGCCCTCCCGGCACGGGTAAAACGCTGCTTGCCAAGGCAGTCGCCGGAGAAGCGAATGTGCCGTTCTTCTCGATTTCCGGTTCGGATTTCGTGGAAATGTATGTCGGTGTGGGTGCGTCGCGTGTACGTGACCTTTTCGACACGGCCAAAAAAACCGCGCCTGCCATCGTCTTTATCGATGAAATCGACGCAGTCGGCCGCCATCGCGGCGCAGGCTTGGGCGGTGGACATGACGAGCGCGAGCAGACGCTCAACCAACTTCTTGTCGAAATGGACGGTTTTGCCGAGAACGACGGCATTATCGTGATTGCAGCCACCAACCGCCCGGATATCCTCGATCCGGCACTTCTCCGTCCGGGACGCTTTGACCGTCAGGTCACCGTCAACTATCCCGATATCCGCGGCAGAGAAGAAATCTTAAAGGTTCATGCCCGCAACAAACCGCTCGAAAAGGATGTCGATCTGTCGGTCATCGCCAAAACCACCGCCGGCTTTACCGGTGCGGATCTTGCCAACCTCTTGAACGAAGCCGCCCTTCTTGCGGCACGCAAATCCAAGCACCTTATCGGCATGAAAGAGTTAGAAGAAGCCATGGTCAAGGTCATTGTCGGACCGCATAAAAAATCCAAGGTCATTTCGGATAAGAGCAAAAAACTCACGGCTTATCATGAAGCCGGTCATGCCGTGGCGTCCTTCTTCCTTCCGGGTCATGACGAGGTTCATCAGATTTCCATCATTCCGGCCGGCCGTGCCGGCGGCTATACGCTGTATCTGCCCAAAGAAGACCGCGACTATATGTCCAAGGGCGATATGGAAAACGAGCTTGTGTCCCTGCTCGGCGGCCGCGTTGCCGAAAAGCTGACGCTTGACGATATCTCGACCGGTGCCTCCAACGACATCCAGCGCGCCACCGATATCGCGCGCAGCATGGTCACCAAATACGGTATGAGCGAAGCCTTAGGCCCGATCGTTTACGGTGAAAACCAAGAGGAAGTCTTCTTGGGCATGAGCATGACGCATTCGCGCAACTACTCCGAAACGGTTGCTGCGGAAATTGACGCAGAAGTTCGTGCCGTCATCGAGCGTGCATACCGCCGCACGGAGAAGATTTTAAGCGAAAACATGGAAAAACTCACGTTTATTGCCGAATACCTCATTACGCATGAATTGATGGACGAAGATCAGTTCCGCGCCGTGATGAACGGCAATCCGACCGTCGAGGAACTTGAAGAAATCGCCAAACAGAAAAACGATAACAGCGATAAGCAGAACGCCGACGCACACATCGTGAAAGCCAAAAAATCCGAAAAAGCCGCTGCTATGCCGGAATCGGAGGACGGCGACAACGCCGCACGCGACAATATCCGCCGCCGCATTGCCGAAGAAAGCCAAGAGATGGCATCGGATACGGATGACACGGCCGACAGCGATACGCCGGACAATTCCGATAAATAAGACAATATGAATCACGTACAGAATACAGGGACGCCGCAAGCGGCGTCCCTTCTCCAAAAAAACAAGCTTCCGCCGAAAGTGGCGGCTATCCATGACGTTTCCTGCATCGGCCGGTGCGCGGCGACCGTGATTTTGCCGGTGCTTTCCGTCTGCGGCAACCAGGTGTGTCCGCTGCCGACGGCACTGTTGTCCACACATACGGGCGGCTATACAGGCTTTACCTTTCTTGACCTGACAAGCGAAATGCCGAAAATCGCCGCGCATTGGGAAACGCTTGACACCGTGTTTGACGCGGTATATTCCGGCTTTTTGGGCAGTGCCGATCAAATCGAAATCGTCCGCACCTTTGCTAAAAAAGCCAAAGAGCGCAATCCCGCCTGCCTGTTCCTTGCCGATCCGGTCATGGGCGACGACGGAACGACCTATGCCACCTATACGCCCGAAATGTGCCGCCGGACGCGTCAGCTGATTGCGGATGCCGATATCATCACGCCGAACCTGACCGAAGCGTGTATCCTTTTGGATATGCCGTATGATAGGCAAAAAACAGAAGCCGAGCTTTGTGCGATGGCAAAAAAGCTGTCAAAGCTGTGTAAAGGGCTTGTGTTCATCACAGGCGTCCACCGGGATGCAGACGATACGGTCGGCGTGGTGTATTACGACAAGAAAACCGACCGGTTCGGCACGTATTTCACGCCGCGCGATCCGAAAAATTATCCCGGAACCGGCGATGTGTTCGCGTCGGTCATTCTTGCCGGTGCGCTTGCCGGTCTTTCGCCGGAGGTGACAGCCGCCAAAGCGTGCGATTTTATCTGTGAAGCTTCACACGCGACGACCATGCTCGGCACGCCGGTGCGTGAGGGCTTGGCGATCGAACCGCTTCTCGGAAGGCTGATAAGCGGATAATTCACGAAAACGGTCTGCGGCGCGCTCCGACAGACCGTTTTTAACAGTCTTCGGCTTTATCGAAAAAGCCTTTCGGATAGGAGCACAGCGGGCACCGTTCGGGCGGCTCGTTGCCTTTGGTGCGGTAGCCGCAGTTGGAGCAGATCCACACGGTGTCGGCGTTTCCGGTATATAGCTTTCCGTCGCGCAAAGCGTCGGCCATTTTGGCAAATGCCGCGGCATGACTTGCTTCCACCGAACCGGTCATGGCGAATTTCTGCGAAATTTCGTCAAAGCCTTCCTCTTTGGCCACACGTGCCGCGTCCGGATAAAAGGTTTTGCTTTCAAAGCGTTCGCCCGAAAGCGCGTTTTCTAAGTTTTCTTCGCACGAGCCGAGTACGTCCAAATAGCCGTACCACAGCTCGGCGTGTTCTTTTTCGTTGCCGGCAGTCTTGGTAAATAAGTGCCGAATGGGTTCATAGCCCTCTTCACCGGCAAGTCCGGCGAATAACATATATTTTGTAAACGCTTGCGCTTCACCGCGAGCCGCCTGTTTTAACAGCTCTTCGGTTTTGGTTCCGGCAAGCGCGTTTTGAACGGTTTTGGATGTATCCATGGAAATTTTCCTTTCGTCGAGAAGATCCTTAAAAGGCGTAACGCCTTTCGTTTTCAGAATATGCCGCGCCTTTCTCATGCGTGAAACAGCCTTTTTGCGCTCTTGCGGCTCTGCCGGAAAAAAGACTTGCAAAAACAGGCAGTTTGTGGTATTATAATATGAAACCTTTTGAAAAAGGAGCTAAAAATTTTGTCGGCCGAAAAAGAATATCAAACCGAGCTTTTGTGCGACCAAGACTATTTCACCAAAGCCGCCGAAGCCGCGCTGTTTGCCTATGGCAGTCCCATCAGCTTTGAAAAGTTAGCCGAAGCCATCGGCGCACGGGTGGAGGACGTTCCGAAAATTTTGAATGCCATGATGCCGCGCTATAAGGATTCCGCCATCGAAGTGCTGATTTTGGGACGTGCGGCACAGCTTGTCACCAAAAACGAATATGCCGAAATCGTGCGCAACACCTTGGAAATCCGCCGCAGCCAGCCGCTGTCGCGCGCCGCGCTTGAGGTGCTTTCCATCATTGCCTATAACCAACCGGCCACACGTGCGCTTGTGGATAAAGTCAGAGGCATCGAATCGCCGTCGGTCATTCTTTCGCTCTGTGATAAGGGACTTATCGAGGAAAAGGGGCGACTGGACGCGCCGGGCAGACCTATGCTGTACGGCACGACACCGGCGTTTTTACGCACCTTCGGTCTCGAATCCATCGAAGACCTCGAACAGATTCCGGAGCTTGCCTCGTTCACCGAACAGATCAACGAGCATAAAAACGAGCTTCTCTTAGCCGAAAAACGCGAATCGCAAAAGACCATTCCCGGTCAGCTTGCTTTGGAGGAAGCACCGGACACATCCGCCTCGGAAGCTGTCGTTACCGAAGCGGATGAGCATTCCGACAGCGAAGAAGATCCGGCACCGCCGGAAAATACGGGAATTCCCGAAACAGCCGAAAATACGGAGGAAACCCATGCATCCGAATGAACTTTTACACAGCGGCGAAATCTATGACCCGTCCGAATCCGCTATCATGACCGAGCAGACAGCGTGCCTTGAAAAGCAGTATGATTTTAATGCCACACGCCCGTCCGAAGGTGCGCGCCGCACGCAGCTTTTGAAAGAAATGTTTGCCGAGATCGGCGAAAACTGTTATATCGAGCCGCCGCTTCACGCCAATTGGGGAGGCAAACACGTGCATTTCGGCAAAAACGTGTATGCCAATTTTAACTTAACGCTTGTGGACGATACGCATATTTATGTCGGCGATGGCACCATGCTTGCGCCGAATGTGGTACTTGCCACGGCGGCTCATCCCATTTTGCCGGAGCTTCGTAAAAAGCAATATCAGTTCAATCTGCCGGTGCATATCGGCAAAAACTGTTGGCTCGGCGCAGGCGTGATCGTGCTTCCGGGCGTGCATATCGGCGATGACACCGTTATTGGTGCCGGAAGCGTCGTGACAAAGGATATTCCGTCCGGCGTTGTGGCGGTCGGAAATCCCTGTCGGGTGTTACGCAAGATTTCGGCACATGACCGTGCGTTTTACTATAAGGATCGCGCCGTGCCGAAAGAATTGCTCGATTCGCAGGAAAAAGGAGAGTAAACGTGGCTTTTGCAGTGGAAAAGGGAACGCTGTATGTGGTTCCAACGCCGATCGGCAACCTGTCCGATATGACCGAGCGCGCGCTTGCCGTGTTAAAGGACGTCGATTTTGTGGCTGCCGAGGATACGCGCGTTTCGGGAAAGCTGTTGAATTTGTTCGACATTCACGCCGATTTCGTCAGCTATCATGAGCATAACAAAGCTTCGCAGGGCGAAAAAATCGTTGAACGCTTGAAAAATGGCCAAAGCGGCGCGATTGTGACGGACGCCGGAACACCGGCTATCTCCGATCCGGGCGAAGATCTGGTGGCAAAATGCCGCGAAAACGGCGTGAACGTTGTGCCGCTTCCGGGTGCGTGCGCCTTTGTGACGGCACTTTCCGCTTCGGGCTTTTCTTCACGCCGCTTTTGCTTCGAGGGCTTTCTGCCGACCGATAAAAACGAGCGTGCCGAGGTGCTTGACAGCTATAAAAACGAAAAAAAGACCGTTATCTTTTATGAAGCACCGCACCGTGTTGCCGAAACCGCGAAAATTCTGTTAGACGCTCTCGGCAATCGCCGTGTCTGCGCGGCACGGGAGCTTACCAAGTTAAACGAAGAGTTTTTCATCGGTTCGCTTTCGGAGTTGTGCGAGAGCTTTGAAAGCAAAGAGCCGCGCGGCGAATATGTGTTAATCGTGGAGGGCGCGGCAGAAACCGAAGAAGCTTTCTTTGCCGAAATGACGGTTGAACAGCACGTGGCGTTTTACGAAAGCCAAGGCCTTTCGCGCATGGATGCGATCAAGGCTTGCGCCAAAGACCGCGGCGTTCCGAAAAACACCGTTTATAAGCAGTTGATTCCCTCATGAGCGGCTTTGTGTATCCCGATGGCAAGCGGTATTATACGTTTGACAGCTTTTTGAAACAGAAATTCGGCTGTAAAATCGCCAAGCTATCCTTAAACGGCGGCTTTACCTGCCCGAACCGCGACGGCACCAAGGGCGTCGGCGGCTGTATCTACTGCTCAACTAAACTCAGCGGCGATTTTGCCGGCGACCCGAAAACGAGCATTGCCGAGCAGCTTGCATACGGAAAAGCACTTGTGGCTGACAAATGGAAGCACGTCAAATATATGGCGTACTTTCAAGCCGGAACAGGTACGTATGCGCCGACAGAGCGTCTGCGTGTCCTATATGAAGCTGCGCTTGCCGGAGAGGATGTTGTTTCCCTCAGCATTGCCACACGTCCTGATGCGATTGCGCCCGATGTGTACGACCTTTTGTCCGAGATAGCCGAACGCACCTTTTTGACAGTCGAACTCGGTCTTCAGAGCGTTTCCGACCAAACCGGCCATCGCATCAACCGAAAGACGGATTATGCGGAATTTTTAACCTGCTTCTCCGAACTCAAAAAACGCGGCATTGCCGTGTGTGTTCACCTTATCAACGGACTTCCGGGCGAAACGCGCGAGGATATGCTTGCAAGCGTCAAAACGGTTTCCGCGCTCGACCCGTGGGCTATCAAACTGCATATGCTTCATGTGCTTCGCGGAACGGTGTGCGAAACCATGTACAAAAATGGAGAGTTTCGGACGTTTGAAAAGGATGACTACGTGAATCTTGTCTGCGATGAACTCGAACATATCGCGCCGCATATCGTCTTACAGCGTTTGACCGGTGATGGGGCAA
>URCT01000075.1 GCA_900546385.1 uncultured Eubacteriales bacterium
CGCGCAATGTCGCAGAATTCCTTTTCGCCGCTGTCTGTATGCTCCATATCGACGACCATGAAATCAAAGCCTTGACCGGCTAAGATTTCTGCCGCCACGGTATTTCCGGTCTGAATCCAAGACCCGGTAACCGGAAAGCCCTTCTTTATCCTTTCCCGAACGGTCATATATACGTCTCCTTTGCTAAAATTATTTAGCGATTTTTTGTTATTCTATTCCAATGGCATTGTAACACAGCGGAGAAAGCTTGTCAATAGAACGCGATACACTAAAATATTTTAGCAATTTCTTGACAAGCGTGCCGAAATGTGCTATGCTGATACAGAAAAATCATCTGTCAGGAGAAACCATTCATGAAAGTTACTGCTGCCGACGTTGCCAAGCTTGCCGGCGTATCCCGCACGACCGTATCGCTTGTGTTGACCGAAAACACCTCCGTCGCTCTTTCCGAACCGACCAAAAAACGCGTGATCGAAGCGGCAAAACAGCTGCAATACGGCCCGTTTTCCGAAAAGAGAATGTCGCCGTATGCAAAGGAATTCGCCGCCGTGATACTTCCGACCTTACTCAATCCGTTTTATCCGGAATCCTTAAACAGCATTACCGCCATTTTGGCCGACTACGGCTATAAAACGTTAATCCACTGCACCAACAAAAACGCCGACAGTGAAAAAGCTTTTTTGGAAGAACTCGACAAGCGTTCGGTAAAAATGATCCTTTTCACCTACACGCCTTTGGCAAGAGAAACCGCCAAAGCCGTCGCCGCGCAGATTCCGACCTGCGTTTTGGGAGAATTGCATTTTTCCATGCCGTGCCTAAACATCGCTCTTGACAGCGAAAACGCGGGCTGCATGGTCATGAAGCACCTTTGGGAAAGCGGCCGAAGAAACATCTGCTTCGTTTCCAACGGCTTAAACTCATTATCACTGTCACGGAAAAAGCGATTGGACGGTATCAAAAACTATGCCGCCGAAGTCGGTGCGGCGGACAGTCTGTTTCTTGCCATAGAAGACAAGGAAAGCGATGAATATGAAACCGGCTATCGGCAGACACAGGCCGCTTTGGCAAAAAATCCCGAAATTGACGCCGTCATCGGCGTCAATGATCTTGTCGCCATCGGCGCCATGAACGCCATTCGGGATTATGGCAAAGAGGTTCCAAACAACATTGCCGTCGTCGGGTTTGACAACAGCAAGCTTGCGGCTCACTATACGCCCAAGCTCACCTCGGTGGAGCATCATATTTATGACCGGGCAAAGCTTGCGATTGCAACGCTTTTAGACGATAAGCGCAAAACCATGTCCAAAAAAATCATTTATGAACCGACTTTGGTCGTTCGGGAAAGCTCTTTTTGAAAAAATGCATCGCAAGACGGCTTTGTGAGAAGGACAGGTTTCCAGTCTTTGACAGGCTTACCCTTTTATCCTGCCCTCTCGTGACGCTTTCGCCTTTCCGGTTACCTTTTTCAGCCGCACAAACGGCCCGGTTTTCTTTAGCCATTTTTGGCAGCAAGGGCATACCGCTTTTTGACGGTATGCCCTCAACGCTTTCAAAATGACTTTTACATTGCCTTCAAAATCAGAATCAGATCCTGTATATCGATCAAGCCGCTGCCATCGACGTCACACTGCTTAAAATCCTTCCAATCGGATGAACTGTCATCTTTTCGGTAGTATTTTTGACAATACGTGATGTCGAGAAGATCGACGACACCGTCGCCGTTTACATCACAGCTCGGCTGGTCGCTCACGGTCGTGCTTGCACTTGCGGCAGCAATCTTGGTTGTAAAGTAAACAGCCTTGCCGTTTTCGTCATAGCCTGCCGCCGAAATATCCAAAAGCTTGATACCGACAGACATTTCATAAAGCAGCTCTGCAAACTGAACCTCCGCCACGTCGGCAAGCTGCGTTTTGGTCACGCTTCCGCCGGCTCCGTCCTGCAGATACGACAGAGCGATCGTTGCGGTATGATCGTCGTTCCATTTGATTCCGAGCGGCGTAAAGTCGTTTTTGCCGATAAAGCCTGCATATTGCAAAGCCGCATCCTTTTCAAAGGTGAAGGAAACGGTTGCCACACGCTTCATGTTGCCGAGCCGGAAGCCGAACGCGAGATTGTCTCCGACAAAGGCATTCTTTTTGCCCGTGACTGCCGCCGTAACAGGCTGTGTTTCCTGTTCTTTTGCCTTTACGGTCACTTCGCAGCTTGCCTTTAGGCCGTTTACCGTTTCGGCGGTAATCGTCGCGCTTCCGGCTTTCTTTGCCTGAACCGTTCCGTCAGAGGTCACCTCTGCCGCATCGGCGTTGGAGGTGCGCCACGTAACGGTGCGGTTCGAAGCATTTTGCGGCAGAACTTCGGCAGACAGCTTTGCGCTTTCGCCCTCGGTCAGAACGAGCGCCGATGTGTCAAGCCCTACCGACTGCGGATAGACAATTGCCGCGCCCGAAAGCGAATAATAGTCCGAAAGATAGGTGTTTCCTGCATAATCGACTAATGCGATTTTCGCTTGCGTCAGTCCCTTAAATTCCGGAGAGGACAAATCAAAGGTGATTTCCGATAATTGATCTGCAGCCTGCGCATCCGGTTCCATCCAGGCAGTAAGCGGCGCATTTCCGTTTGCCGTCGCGCACACGCCTTGGATATAATGATTGTCGTGAACCGTCACAATCCACGTTGCGCCCTCAATTTTACTGGAAATGACCTCCGGCGCGACGCTGTCGATCACGATCGGAAACGCTTTTGTTTCTTCCCTGCCACCAACAGACGCCGTGATTTTGTAAACATAGTTGCCGTCATCCAGCGGTGCGTTCCAGCTGTCGAACGGCTCCCAGCCCTTGGCCGCCATCGGCGTGTAAAAGCCTTCGGAGGAATGATACGTTTTGGAAACCTTGGATAGGCTTTCGCTGTAAACGGTGTTCCCTTCGGAATCATCGACCGAAAAAGTCAGCTTTTCGGCATTTCTCAAAAGAGATACCGCGGCGGTGACATTTTTGCCGGACTCATTGCCCTTGATGGCAATTTTTTCGGCATTGTAGGCTTCTGCACCGTCAACATAGTCGTTATGGCCGAGAATATAGCCGCCGCCATCGCTGTTGCGGAACTGCCCGATCTGCGTTTCACAGATAGAGGCCGTTTCATCGTCGTATATATCCGAGTCGAAAACCGGCAGAGCCTGCCAATCGCCGAAAAATCCCATAAACGGATAGGAAAGCGTCACTTCGCCATCCTGCACCGGATGGAGCGTTACATAGCCCTCGATATAAATTCCGTTCGGGAAATCCTTTTTCAGATTGGCTTTTCCCTTTTCAGTCAACGCAATTTGCACGTCAATCGCGGCTTCTTTGCCGGCCGCAAGCGTGACAGTTTTCGGAATGGATACCGTTACCTCATCCGCCGAAAGCTCTCTTGCTCTTTGCGCCATATAAACGATTCCGTTCTCAGTAACGGTATCCTCTGAGAGAACCGTGACCGAAGGCTCATAACGGATATCGCCGTCGCTCATGGAAACCGCTTTGAACGCAAAGGCATAGCTTCCGCTTTCATTAAAACCAAGCTCGGCTTTGGGCCGGCCGTTGTCCGCATTTAAGAGAAAGGCATTTGTCTTTACGGCATTTTGCAGCTGAACAAGGCCTGCACCCTGTTTGCGCGGCGAATACGCAAGGCCGTTTTCATCCTTCACCGGAACGGCTGTACTCATCATAAGCGCATTGATAAGGCTCGTTTTCTGCGAAGCAGTCATATTCAATCCGTCCCGATTTTCGCGGATATACTGCTCCATAACGGCCGCTGCGCCTGCCATATGCGGCGATGCCATCGATGTGCCGCTCATGTTTCCGTAAAGTCCGTTCGGAAGCGTTGAATAAATATCGCCGCCGGGCGCGGTAATCTCCGGCTTTAATTTCAAATCCGGCGTAACGCCCCAGGAGGAAAAGTCGCTCATCTTGCCGCTGAAGGTATCCTTAAAGTTGTCTACATACTCGTCGCTCACCGAAAGGTGCTTGTCGGTCTGTGCGCAAAGATATTCGCCATCGGCTTTGCTGATAAAAACACACGGGATTTTGTTGTCGGTGGACATATTGATTAACGCACCGCTTACGTTATCGTAAATGATGGCCGCGATCGCTCCGGCGTTTTTGGCATTGGCCTCTTTTTGAGCAAAGGTGAGAATTTCACCGTTTTCTTCCCCGGCACGTCGGATCAAAGCGATTTTTCCTCTTAAGCTTTTATCGGCAAAATCTGCCGCCGCACCGATGCCGCAATCCACATATTCGAACGTGCCCGAAAGTGCCGTCAGCTGGCCATCTGCCTTTTCGGACGGATCGTTGTAACGGATCTTTCTTCCGCCTGCAAGCAGATATACCGATGTCGTTTCAAGGTTGTTCATGCTCGCGACCGAAAGAGCCGCTTCGTAGGTAGAAGGAGACGCCACCACACCGTTGTCCGGCTCGGTCGCTTTCGGCAGATCATTGCCGGCCGTGTTCTGATAGGTGGAGCTGTACTCGTTTCCGGCGGCACAATAAAGGGCAATGCCCGCCTCCCGCACACGGTTATAGACCTCGCGCATGGATTTATAGGCACTTTCGGAAAATCCGGCCGTCGAGCCGAGACTCATATTGATGGCATCCACGCCGAATTTCACCGAATCGTCTAATGCCGCCAAAATATCGTCATCGTATGCACCGCCCGTCGCATCGCCGAACACCTTCATAATGAAAAGCTGTGCGTCGGGCGCAACGCCCTCAACCACGCCGCCGCTGTTTGCTCCCACAATGCCGGCAACGTGCGTGCCGTGAGAATCGCCGCCCGAAACATTGGTGTCCACATCGGCATAATCGTATGCATACGGAATTTTATCGTTTATATAGACGGCAGAAACATTTAATTTTCCGACCGTCATTTTGTTGTTTTTCAGAACGCTTTCAATATCATCTTTGGCATATTTCGGATTGTTGACCGAAGAAAAAGCCGGATGGGCTATATCAAGGCCGGTATCGAGAATAGCGACCGCACTGCTTTTGCCCGTAAATCCAAACTCTTCGCCGACAATGTCGGCACCGATCGCGGAAATTCCGCCGTTTGACGAGACCTTTACCGGTTCCGGCAGACTGTAAAACTCCGCAACAAAAGCATCTTTTACACCGACAATCTCCCAGATGGCTTCAAGATCAGCCATCTCCGCTTCCACGGCAAAACCGTTCATAACCGCCGAATATTCGCACTTGACGGTGAAATCCATACCGCTCTGCACCAGTGCTTTTTTTACGGCCTTGCGGTTTTGTTCAAGCTTTTGCTCGATCCCCTTCGCTTCATTGGATGCGAAAAAATCGGAAACACTCGAATAGGTGCCTATTTTGGCGCCATAGGAAAGAAGCGGTGCGTCATCTAACTCCACAATAATGCGGACCGTTTCCTGTTGTCCGCTCTTGTGGTTCGATTTCGACCGCAACGCAAAAAGTTCATTTGTATCCGCAAATACCGCCGAGCTTGAAACCAAAAGGCAAGCGGATACAAAAGCAGATGCAATGCGTTTGAAAAAAAGGTTTTTCATCTTTTTTACCTTGCAAATCCTTTCGTAAATAAGTGGGCGTTACTTACGGTTAGTGACGACTAACAAGACAGAGTATAGCATAAAACTTTGCATTTGTAAAGTATCTACAAAAATTTTTTATAGTCTTGACAAAGAGACCATCGTGTGCTATACTCTGTTTTGTTAATTATGGTGTGACGACCAAACATTGGAGTCTTCAAACGGACTCTTTTTCAAAGACTTGCGGTTAGTTTTAACTAACTCACGCGAAGGAGCGTGTTGTTTCGGACAATTTATTTTTTTACCGCACGGTTAGTTGCGGCTAACTTATGAAAGAAGGAACGATATGAAGCTAAAGAAAAAAATCACAGGCTTGCTTACGGCTGTTTTTGTATTATTCGCAGTATTTGCCGCCATTGCAGCCGTTCCGGTCTCTGCCGCAGCAAGCGAAAAGCCGCAGACCACCCTCCTTCTCGAGCCAAGGCGAACGGCCGACGGGATGGATTACGATGTGTATATCGAGCATACAAACACGCTAAGCACACTGCTATTTGCCGTGGAGTTTTCGACAGCGGAAAAAGGAACGCTGCGTCTTGTCGACAATGCGTGCTTTGACAGTGCCTACAGCGAATGGAACACGGACACGCACGCTTCGCTCAAAGCCTATTTGGGCAGAACGGGACAAAAAGCCGGTTTTTCGTCGGAGGACAGAATCAAGGTAGCGCAAATTTCGCTTCCGTTCGATGCGGCGGCGGTCGGTGAAGTGACAGCGACTGTATCCAACGCCCTATGCGCCGGTGTTGTGCAAACCGCAAGCGATGCAGTCAAAGGATGCGTCAACATCCCGTTGCAGCCCATCCGCTATGTGCTGCGGGAATGCAGCATTTTGAGCTTTGATCAAAGCAAGGTAACTCTTCTTTCCGCCCAAAATCGCCGTGCCGTCATTTTCTATGCGTCCTACGATGCGGAAGGCAGACTTGTACGCACGCATATCCAAACCATCGACTTAAAGCAAGGCGAAAACGAGCTGTCGTTGGACGGCATCGATTTCGGACCTTTCGAAACGCTCTCGGTTATGGTATGGGACAGCACCAGCTCCCTGCGGCCGTTAACAGACAAAGCAACCATCCAATATCAGAAATAAACAGAATGGAGATCAGACAATGAAAAACGGATTCAAAAAAGCAATGCTTACCATGGGCGTTGCCGTAATGCTCATGGGAATCGGCGCGGTCGGCGCAAATGCAGCGACCGTCGAGGTCGGCGATTTCACCATTGACCGCTCCTATGCCTACGGAAGCTACACAACCAAGGTCAAAGCGTACAACGGCCAAGGCGGCGACATCGTTCTGCCGACCGAAGCGGAATTTTCCGGCACGACCTATCCGATTACCGAAGTCGGAAGCGCCTTTAAGGACAACGATATGATCACCGGTGTCACCATTCCCGAGGGCTACACTGATATCGGCTCAGAAGCCTTTTCGGGCTGCGTTGCTCTGAAAAAAGCCGTGATTCCCGGTTCGGTCAATCTGATCGGATCATCGGCTTTCTTGGGCTGCACGGCTCTTGATACGGTTGATTTTGCGGCAGATACCGCCTCCTCCTTAACCATCAATACCGGCGCTTTTGCCAATTGCACCTCTCTTACGGCATTCGAGCTTCCGTCTCGCTTCAGCAAAACAAGCTTCAATTTCTTATACGGCTGCGACGCGCTCACCACCATCACCTTAAAAGAAGGTGTGCAAAACTTTGTCGTGGCAGATAACATTCTTTATGACGTGAGCGGCGATACCGCCGTGATGGTCATATACCCTGCCGGCAAAACCGAAACAGAATACACGCTCCCCACGGAGATCGGCGGCAAGGCCGTGACCTCCACCGCCATGCACGTTTTCAGAAACAATCCCACGCTGAAAAAGGTCACCGTTCCGGCAACCATAACGAGTCTCGGCGGATACACCTTTAACGGCATGAAAGCAATCGAGGAAATTGTTTTAGAGCATGAGACTGCTCCGAAGCTCGCTTCCGAGGTGTGCACCGAAATGAACCCGGACAGCAAAATCGTTGTGAAAAACGAGACGGTCGCTAGCGCATTTGAATCTTCGTCAAAATGGACGACCTACTACACCGCCGCCAACACGACCGTCACCGTTGCAGACGCAGAGCCGGAGGTAAAGACGGTATCGGCTGTTGTTTCCATCGCAGCAGAGCCGGAAATTCAAGACGGCAACGCGGTTTACGGCATTTACCTTGACAGTGCGGAAAACGTGAATACGATTCTTTTGAAGGTGTCCTTTGATGCAGCAAAAGTCAGCGAAGGCGAAATAACCGCAGCAAACGCCGCCTTTACCAGCGGAACGTCGACTTGGAACGAAGAAAACGGCAAGCTTGTCGTAAAGGCCTATTTCGGCATGACGGGCAATGTTCCGGGCTTCTCTTCCACTGAAAAAACCAAGCTTGCGGAAATCACCGTTCCTTTAAAAGCCGGTGCCAAGGGCGATATCACCGCCGAGCTTTCGGAGGCAAAGGCAGCCGGCATCGTCAGCGAGGACGAATCGGCCATGAACGGCACGGTCTCTGTCGGCACAGCTTCCGCAAGCGTGTTTGTCCCGAGCTACGATGTCAACGGCGATAACACGGTGGATATTATCGATATCACCGAGGCACAGCGATACTATCAGGCAAAACCGACCGACGAAACCTGGAAAACGGCCAAGGTCATGGATGTCAACGGCGATAACAAGGTTGACATTGAAGACTACATCGCCATCTTCAATCACTTAAGCGATTTCTAATGCCAACAAGGAGCAGATATGAAAAAAATCTTGAATAAACTATCGTTGTTAATGGTTCTTGCGGCTTTATCTGCGGTTTTGGCTGTCAGCGTATCCGCAGGAAACGACGGCTTGATCGGCGCAAACATCAAGGACGGCGAGCTTCTCGGCTACTACGGAAACGGCGGCGATATCAAAATTCCCGATACCGTTACCGTCATCGCAGGCGAAGCGTTTTTAGACAATGACAATGTGACCAGCGTGACGATTCCCGGCAGCGTGCAGGTGATCGGCTACCACGCCTTTGACGGCTGCACCGCGCTTGAACGCGTGATTTTCGAAGATCCGACCGACGGAGCGGATATGATCATCCGTCTAAGTGCCTTTGCCAATTGCCCGAAGCTCACCACGTGCGATATTCCGGCGGTAGCGACCTATGTGACCGCCAACATCTTCAAGGGCTGCACGAGCATGGAAAAAATCACGGTTCATCCCCAAAATCCCTACTATGTCACCGATGAAAACGGCGTTCTGTTCGGCCCGTGGGTCAATGAAGGCGTTCCGCAATACGACGACCCGAACTTAACGCTGACGGCTTATCCGAGCGGCAGAGCCGGCGGATACACCATTCCGGAAAGCGTAAACGGCAGAACGGTCGATCGCATTTGGGCAAGTGCGTTCAGCTATGCTGAAAAGCTGACCGCGATCGACATTCCCGAAACGGTGAAAATCATCGGCGGCAACGCTTTTGAAAAAACGGCACTTGCCGATGTCACCATTCCCGACAGCGTTCAAAAGCTGGATTCCGGTGCCTTCGAAGATTGCACCAAGCTTACACACGTAAAGCTTCCGAAAGGCATGACAAGCATTTCTCACAGCTTGTTTAAGGGCTGCACCAGCCTTTCCTCCATCGAGTTTCCCGAAGCGGCGACAAACATCGAGATGTATGCCTTTGCAGACTGCAAGTCGCTTACCAATCTGATTCTGCCCGATGGCATTGTGAACATAACGCTTGCGGCATTTGAGGGCTGCACCAATCTGCAAAGAGCCGTTATCCCGGCAAGCGTCACGGGCTTTCCGAACGACGATACCGTCGGTGCTTACGATATGTTCCCCGACAGCCCGAGAACCTTGGTGGTTTATGTTGAAAAAGGCTCGAGCGGCGAGCGTTGGGCATACAACAATGTTGCAGACTGGGGATACTCCTACGAGATTCTCCCCGATGTATCCGATCTCGATGCCATAGATCCGGGAAGCTTTTACTTGATCAATCTTGACAAAAAAATCAAGGTTGAGGGCGCATTCCCGATAAGTGCCTCCCTTGCGGCAGAAGAGATCTATGCAGGCGAAGCCTATAACGCCTTCAAGGCAACATCCTCCGACGGAGCCTTGCGCGTATATAAGCTTCTGGCAACACCGGCAAGCACCGACGGCGCCTATACGGTAAGCATCGGCCTGCCCGACGGTTTCTCCAAAAATGCAAAGCTGTATTCGTACGCCGACGGCGAAGCTTCGCTGCTTACATCGTCCATGATTAGCAAAACCTTCACCGCATCGACAGACAGCTTAGGCTATTTTGCGGTCATCGATGCATCGATTCCGGACGGAAACAACGATGAAGTGACCAAGGTGACGCTGAACAAAACAACTGCTTCTCTGAAAAAGGGCGACAAGCTTTCGTTGTCCGCAACGGTGCTGCCCAAAACGGCGGCAGATAAATCCGTCACGTGGGAAAGCTCTGACAAAGCCGTTGCAACGGTTGATACCAAAGGCGTTGTGAGTGCGGTTTCGGCCGGAAGCGCAAAAATCACGGCAACCGCAGCAAACGGCGTCAGTGCCTATTGCCTTGTGACCGTTACGGATGCCGGCTCGGACAAGCCCGAAAAAGAGGAAATCGAAACCAAAGCCGCCTTAACGGCCGACAGAATTGCGGCCGAAAAGGAAAAATCCTATTTCACGCTTTCGCTTTCGGAGGCTTCCAGAATTGCCAATGTCATGCTGACGCTTGAAGCACCGACCGCGGACATTAAAATCATCGGTGAGAACGGGTTTACCGTTATCGGCGATATGAGCGGCGAAGGAACGGATGGCCGCTATACGGGGACAGCCGTGCTCGGCTTTTTAGATGCCGACGGCAATCTGTTCTCGTCCGAAGCATCGGCGGCAATCGCCAAAATCCTTGTCAATGCCCCGGAAGCGACCATAAAAATCACCGCTCTAACGGTGTCGGGCTGGGATGTTGATAAAACCGTCCTGTATGGCCGCATCAACGAGCTCGACCCGGCAGAAGCAACCTTTACCGACGCGCTCACGTATGATGTGAACGGCGATGGAAAGGTCGATCTTTTGGATATTACGCAAGCGCAGCTGTATTACCGTGCCACGAAAACCGGTGTAAACTGGAATGAAGCGGCAAAATGCGACTTCAACGGCGACGGCGTCATCGACATCGAGGATTACATGGCGATCTGGCTGAACTTCACCGAATAATCCACCGATTCTTGCAAGGCTGTATCCTTTCATACAGCCTTGCACCGCAAGGAGGACATTATGAACAAATTCACAAAAGCACTGTTATCCGTGATGGCGACTTTTTGTTTTTCTTGTTTTTCTGCATATGCAGTCCAAATTACGCCGTCGGACACCAAAATCACGCTCGGCAAAAATGACAAGGAAATCACCTTTGACATTTATTTGGAAACGGATGCGGCGTTTGCCGGAGCAGAATTCGGCATAAAGCCTTCCCAAAGCGATGTAAAACTTTCATCAGTTACGTTTGCAGAGGAATGGAAGAACGAATCCAAAGTGCAAACCGTAAAAGACGGCTGTCTCTACTTTGGGTTCTTTTCAAACACCAATCAATATCATGCCGGAAAACAAAAAATTGCAACACTACAGTATTCCTACAGCGGAAGCGGCGAAAGAAGCATTTCGTTAACCGAATCCAAAATCGTGACGTTGAACGAAAACAATAAAACAAGCGGCGACACCTCCGCAGAGCCGTTCACGGTGACCATAACCCGTTCGGGTTCATCCTCGGGCGGCGGTTCTGGCGGCGGAAGCTCCGGTGGCGGTTCCGGCGGAAGCTCGGGCGGCGGCTCATCTTCGGGTGGCGGCGGTTCGTCTTCAGGCGGAAACGCATCCTCAGGCGGAAGCTCTTCGGAAGAAGCACCCGACGGCGACATAAAAAAGCCGGATATAACGCTGCCGGATACCTCCAAGCCCTATGTCGAGAAGACCTTTACGGATATTGGCGGACATTGGGCAGAAAACGACATCAAAAGCTGCGTAAAAAACGGGCTGTTTACCGGCATTTCAGACACGCTTTTTGATCCTTCGGGAACGGTTACCAGAGCCATGGCAATCACGGTTCTCGGCAGATTCTCCCAAGATGCTGTCGAAAGCACAGAGACGGCCTTTGCCGATGTTCCGGCAGACGCATACTATGCAAAATACGTTTCCTGGGGTGCCGAAAACGGTATTGTAAAAGGTATGAGCGAAACCGCATTTGCGCCCGAAAATCCGGTCACGCGCGAACAGATATCGGCCATGATCGTGCGGTATCTGCAGGATAAAGGCATGGCTTTGCCGGTCAGTTCCGCAAACATTCAAAGCCACAGCGATTATGAGCAGATTTCGGACTATGCCAAAGCGACGATGGCAATATGCTACGAAATGGGTCTTATCAAAGGGTTCGACAGCGGCCTTCTTGAGCCGAAAGGCAATTTAACGCGCGCCCAGTTTGCCTCGGTGATGGCACGGCTTTCCGCATACATGGAAACCATAAAATAAAGAAGTGAAAGGGCTGAAAGCAAAAATGTTGCTTTCAGCCCTTTATTCAACCATCGTATCGATTTTCAAACCCAAAGCACAGATTTTCGGCACAGTGCGCATCGCTCGACCAAATAAACTTTCCGCCAAGGCTTTCGATTTTTCGGATAAATGCGGCATTCGGATACGGCGTTTTCCGGTAGCCGCGCGAGACCGCACCGGTGTTTATCTCAAATAGAACGCCGTATTTCACAAGCTTTTCGATCGCACGAAACGCACAGTCTGTATACCGCGCATCGGTTTCATCAAAAAATCTGCCGCCCTCGTTGAATTTGGAGACAAGGTCAAAATGTCCGATGATCGCGGCCTTTGTCTTATCAACTACGTCCGAAACAAGGCGGAAATATTCCTCTGCCAGAGCATAATAATCGCCGCCGAACTGGTTTTCTGCAAGCGCCTTGAATTTTTCCGCACTCTCGTCTACCGAAAAGTATTCGCCGCCGATCTTGATATAATGCACCGAACCGATGACATAATCGCAGCCGCTGTCCGAAGTGTCGGAAAAATAGTCCTTTTCAACGCCCTTGAACAGTTCGATTTTTCCGCGGTATTTTTCGCGCAAACGGTCGATCTCATCACAAAAAGCGGTTTCATTTCCCTTTTTGATACAGCTCTCCTCGTCGAACGGCACATATGAATGATAGACTAACCCGATTTTTTCCATTTTCAGCTTTATCGCCGCTAAAACCATTTCTTCGGGCGAATTTTTGCCGTCGCAAAAACAGGTGTGGACGTGAAAATCCATCATTTGGTCATTTTCTCCTGCTTCACCTTGTGGTCGATGACATTGCGCGACGCAAGCTCATACTGAATATCGCGGAGACTTATTCCCGTGTGCG
>URCT01000076.1 GCA_900546385.1 uncultured Eubacteriales bacterium
GCCGCTCGTATCCGGTCGGCTTGCGCGTCTTGCGCTTTGAAAAATGTGAGGACGCGCCGGAGGATTCTCTGCCGTACTGCGTTTTTGTAAACGACATTCCGATTCCCATCAAAGGCGTAAACTTCACGCCGCTTGACCATATGTACGGCGCGGTGGAGGATGCGCGCTACGAAACAATGTTAACGCTTGCCGCACAAGAAAACGTGACGCTCATTCGCGTTTGGGGCGGCGGCCTTATCGAAAGCGAGACGTTTTACAATCTGTGTGACCGGCTCGGCATTTTGGTGTGGCAGGATCTGATCCAGTCGTCGTCGGGTATCGAAAACACTGCTTCAAGCGATGACACGTTCCTTTCGCTTTTGCGCAAGACCTCCGCGGCGGCTATCGCCTCAAAACGGAACCATCCGAGTCTTGCCATATGGTGCGGCGGCAACGAGTTGATGAAGCTCGAAAAGGTCGTTCCGGTGGATGAGACGCATAAGAATATTGCCATGTTAAAAGAGCTGGTTCAAAGCTTGGACGGCGACCGGCTGTTTCTGCCGTCAACGGCGTCCGGTCCCAACTGTTGGTACGACGGAAGCGGCGTGAAGAATAACCATGATGTGCATGGCCCATGGAAATACAGCGGCCCGGATTATGGCTATCTGAACGGCCAAGAGTGCTTAATGCTCGGCGAATTCGGCAACGACGGCATGAACAACATGACGGCCTTAAAGAAGATCCTTGCGCCGGAAAATCTGGTGCGCACCACCATGGAGGAAAACTGCACATGGGCGCACCATGGGCAAATGTGGGATACATACAACTACCGCGACAAGCCGCTGTTCGGCGATATCGACGATTTGGAGACCTTCGTTTCGGTCAGTCAGTATATGCAGGCCGAGGGACTGCGGTATGCCATCGAGTGCCAAATGCGCCGCTATCCCAAACCCGCCGGAATCAACATTTGGCAGTTTGACGAGCCGTGGCCGAACGTATCCTGCACCAATTTGGTGGATTATTACGGCAACCCGAAGTTTGCCTATTATTTCGTGCGCGATGCCTATAAAACCTTCCATATCTCGATGAAGCATGACCGGTTTGTCTACGATAAAGACGATACCATGCACGCCGAAATTCACGTTCTCGACAGCGGAGAGGGCGCGTGCGGCAGGGCAGAGGTCGGCGTGCGCATTTTGGATGCGGACGGAAAGGAAGTTAAGACACTGCATACTTCTTTGCAGACGCGGCCTGACAGAACGGTCAAAGCACTTTCCTTTGATTTGCCGGTCAAAGACTTTACCGGTCACTTTACCGTGGAATGCACGTTAGAGACCGACGGAAAACACGACAAAAATGTCTATTTGCTATTTGTGAAGGATGAAAAACATCCGCATTGTGCCGTTTTGCCGGTTCTTGCATTTATGAAACAGTATTTTGCCGAAGAATCCTTTTAGTTTGTCCAAAGCTTGACAAAAAACGGTTTACCTGGTATAATGATACAGGTAAACCGTTTTGTTTTTGCAAAAAATGAAAAACGTTGCAGATTTGGCCGTTGATTGCCGCTTCCCGCAAATTTGCGCCGTGCATACACGGTTTTGCCCAAAGTTCACATTTTTAAGGAGGCACTTCCCATGAGGACATTCAAACATCTTTTGACAAAGACAGTCAGCTTGTTTCTTTGTGCAAGTTTACTTGTGAGTGCGACGGTGATTCCGGTTTTTGCCGCAAAGTCGCGTGTAAACAAACAGGAAACGGTGCGTACCGTCGAAAAAATTGCCAAGGATATTTTAACCTATATCGAAAACGCAGAACGTCCGGCACTTTTGCCGCAAAATTCGGCACTTGCCGGTTTTGAGGGCTTTTCGAACATCGGAAAGCTTGGTTTTTCGGTCGATCTTGCTTCGTTCGGCGCGAATGCCAAAGCGGATGTTTCCCTGCATTACGACACGGTCTCCAACCGCTATGCCGCCGACATCACGGCAACGCTCCCGAACCGCGCACCGTTTAACGCAAGCCTGTATCTCGACACGAAAATGCTTGCCGTGCGCTGCAGCGAGCTTTTCGGCAGCAACACGTATGCCATCGAATGGGATACGCCGGACAATATGCTTGCCAAATTTGCTTCTTCCAATTTTGCAAAAGTGCTCGGCGTGACCGATAAAGACATCGAGACCATCAAGCAGTCGGAGGTTTGGCAGAAGTTGGCTTCGCCGGAGCTTGCGGCGAAAATCTCGGAGCTCCTTACGGCCTACAAGGACTATGCGGCCGGTGCCAAAGAAATCGATAAAGCTATGTTGGCCGGTGCTGCGGTTACCGAAGATACATATAAGGATACCGAGGTTTACGCGATCAAAGCCAAAGGCAGTTCGCCCGAAGTAACGGCTGCTGTAAAAGCGTATGCGCAGAACTCGGTCGCATATAACAATGCTTTGCAGCTTTTGCTTGGCAACCCCGACCAAATGGTGACAGAGGAGATGATCGGGCAGGTTTCGAGCTTCTTGGAAACGGCTCTTTCCGGTATGGATATGACCTATTACCTAAAGCGCGACGATATGAGCCTTGCGGGTTTGACGGCTCTGTGCAATTTGGATTTCCGTGAATTGTTTGAAAAGGAACAAGCGGTGATTGAAGCAACGCTCGACATGGATTGCACGGGCGGCGCTTATGATATCCGAATTGAGTATCTGCTGCCGGACGAGAACGGCGCGAAAGTTCCGATGGTCGCGACACTCGGGCTGAAGCCGAGCTATGCGTATAAGCATACGGTTTGGGACGCTTATCTGACCGTAGGTATTCAGGATATCAATATACTCCATATCACCGCAGCGTTTGATTATGACGAAGTCGGCAAAGCCTATACGCTTACGTTCCGCGTAGGCTCTCCGTATAACAACACCGCTGATTCCGAGACTGTATATCAGTTTGCGGGCGGTTTAGATGTTTCGTCAACCTCGTTTGCCGTTTCGCTTGATTCGCTTTCCGTGCATGAACCGGCAATTGTGCGCCGTATGTCGGAAACTGAGTCGATTCTTCTCCGTCCGGCGCGAAACTATGTTCAGCCGATCGGCATTTCGGTAAGCTACACGGCGGCCGAACCGGTCAAAGAGCCGAACGCCTACAAGAACATTTTCAACCTTTCCGAAGACGACGTGTATGCGCTCGTCGCGCGTGCGACCTTGAACGCACAAACGTTAGCGGACGATTTCAATAAGGCGGTCGGCATCGCTTTGTACGATGTCGATGAACCTGCCGATCCGCGCGTCAAAAAGCTGTATGCCATCGATTACGACGATTACGAGGATTATGCCGCATGGTATTCCGAAGAAGAATTCGCACAGCTGGTTGAGGACTACCAATATTATATCGATAGCAATACGTCGTATTAAGTTAAGTGCATAGAAAAATGAACGAGAGCCGTCGCGACTGCGACGGCTCTTGCTTGCGTTATTTAAGAATCTTTTCCAACTGCCCGGCTAAAGCGTCCGCATAGAACGCAAAGCCCTCATCATTCGGATGCAGATAAGAGTCTTGGTCTCATAATATTCATTCGGCTGCACGTTATTCCGTTCGTTTTCCGAAAAGCGGGAGAAATACAATAGGCCGTCGGCGATTTTGGTGTAAGACGTGCCGAAGGTAAGCCCTTGCAGCGTTTCAAAGGGGATTTTCTGCATATTTACGCATTCCTTTCGAGAGCCGCATAAAACTGCTCTTTTGTGACATGGTAGACCACAATGTTTTTGAATTCGCCCTTGATGTACATACTGTGGCGGTACACACCCTCCAGCGTCATGCCGCATTTCTGCATGACTCTGCCGGATGCGTCGTTGCCCTCCATGTATTTGGCGGTAAAGCCGTCAAGGCCGAACACCTCAAAGCCGAACTGCATGACGCATTTTACCGCTTCGGCGGCAAGGCCTTGTCCCCAGTATGGTTTCCCGAGCACATACCCGACCTCGGCGGTGTTGGCCGCATAGTCGAACGAGGTATAGCCGCAGGTGCCGATGAATTTTCCGGTTTCCTTTAAGATGAGTCCCCAGTCGTTGAACGAGCCGTCGGCATATTTTTTCTGCAAAACCCGAATATACCGTTCGGTCTCCTTGGCCGACGCGTGCGGCGACCAGGTGAGATATTTGGTAACCTCAGCGTCGCCGGAGTATTCGAACATATCTTCCGCGTATTCCGGAACGATTTTGCAGAGCGTCAAGCGCGCGGTTTCGAGTGTCGGCGGTGCGGCAAAGGTTTTTGCGACAAGCTCCGGCAGGGAAACGGTTTTTTTAGCGTTTTTTTCGGTTTTTGCCGTTGTGAAAAAGTCAAAAAAGGACATTTTTTCGTTCGCGCCCATTCGTCTTACGGACGAAGCAAAGCGTCCGCAAGTGCGGAATCCTTTCCGAGAATGATGGTGACATCGTCGCCGTCGAGAGAGACCTTGACCGCGTCGAGCGCGCGTGTGAAATTGTAAAAATCCTGCTTTTCGGGCGTGTTGTAGGCATCGGCCAAAATGCGCATATATTCGGCTTCGCCCTCGGCCTTTATCTGCTCGGCGCGTGCCTTGGCATCCGAAATGAGAATGTTTTTCTGCTTGTCGACCTCATTGCGGATCATTTCGGCTTCCTTGTTTCCGTCGGCGCGGTATTGCTCGGCAATTTTGCTGCGTTCGGAGATCATGCGGCGATAGACGGCCTCTTCATTGTCGCTCGGCAGGTCGAGCTTTTTGATCTTGATATCGATGATCTCGATGCCGTAATCGTCGGTAGCACCCGTGGCTGCGGCAAGAATGTTGTTGTTGAACAGCTCACGGCTCATATCGTCTTGGTTGATGATGTCGTCGCGCAGCGACTTGCCCATTTCGGTCTTTATCGCGCTGTAGGTGAGCATATCGATACGCGTTTCGGCTTCACTCATGCTGCCGAGTGTCTTGTAAAAGGTGAGCGGATCGGTAATGCGCCATAAAACGTAGTTGTCCACCTGCATGGTCTTGCTGTCGGCCGTTAAGACCTCGCTCGGCTTCATGTCGTATAACAGCACCTTTTTCGGAAAACGGCGCACTGAATCGGTGAACGGCAGTTTGAAATGTAAGCCCGGCTCGGATACCGTGTCCACGGTCTTGGCAAAACGGATCACGCCGACGTATTCATCCTCGCCGACCGTGTAAAAGCATTCGGACGAAACGAGAAAAGCCGCAAGGATGAGAATGATGACGAGAGCTGTCATTAAGCTCTTTTTGCTCTTGGTTTTCATTTGCCGACCACCTCCGTGTTAAAACTGTCAATCGGGAGCAATTTCTGCGTGGAGCCGTCCGAGGTGTCAACATAGACCTTGGCGTTCGGCATGACCTGCTCGATGGCTTCATAAAACATACGCTTGCGCGTGATTTCGGGATTGAGCTTATACTGCTCGTACATGGCGTTGAACATGGCGACCTGCATATTCGCTTCGTTGATGCGGTCTTGCTTGAGATATTCCGCATTCTGAATTAACTTGTCGGCCTCGGCCTGCGCCAGCGGCAGCTCACTGTTTTCATAGGCGCGTGCCACGTTTATCGCGGTGTCCTTATCCTGTTTGGCTGTTTCGACCTCTTTGAAAGCCTCTTGCACTTCAAGCGTCGGCGGTTCGCTGTCCTGAAGCTTGATATCGGTTAAAGCAAGACCGAGGTCGTAGGCGGTAAGCTCCTCTTGAATGGCCTCTTTGATCTTCGCCTGAATTTCGCCCTTGCCGGTGGTCAAAATGCTGTCCACGTCGTAGGAGCTGATGACGTTGCGGATATGGCTTTGTGCAAGGCTTTTCAATATCTCGCGCGGATCGGCGGAGTTGTACAGATACTTGACCGGGTCGGAAATTTTGTATTCCACGAAAAAGTCGCAGTTGACGATGTTGTAGTCGCCGCTGATCATCTTGCTTTCGCTGTCAATGGTTTCCGTGCTGTCATTGGTGTTGCCGGTGCGGAAGCCGATCTCGATTTTCTGCAATTCGTTGACGTTGACATAGGTGGCCTGTTGGATGCCGAACGGGATCTTGATGTGAATGCCGGGATCGACGACCGCCGTTACCTTGCCGAACGTGGTGACCACCGCTTGGCCTTTGTCGCCGACGGTGTACAGAGAGGTGAGAACCAATGCCGCAAGCAAAACAATGCCGACGCCCGGCAAAAAGAACCGCTTGATGCCCTTGGCAAGCTTTTCGCCGTTCTTTTTGCTTTCTTCGCCCGCGTTTTTCCACCATTCGCTGTTATTCATATTGTGAAACGCCGCCTTTCATGATTTGGAAAATATTCGGGAAAATGCCATTTACAAGAAGTATACGCCGCTTCCGTGAAGATATACGAAATACAGTTGTAACAAAGTGTTAATATTGAAGCGTCCGGACAAAAAAGCGGTCAAGCACAATCGCTTGACCGCCGATAATTATTTTCCGAATGCCGCCTGCGTCTGAACGGGACTGGAACGCCCTTCCAAATTGGCGCCTCTGCGCTCCAACGCCGCGCGTGAAATTTCGATGTCCTCGGCCGCTTCCATTTCGTTGAAACAGCCGACCGTCACCATATCGCAGTCGCGGATGGTGTGTTCGGCATTTTTGCGGCCTTCGGCACTGTCGGTTACGTCGATACCGGCGTTCAAGAAGGTTTCGAGCATGGGGCAGAGCGTTTCGGCACTGTGATGGTGGTTCTTTATCATGCAGTCGGCAGCCTTTCCGGTATGGCTCCAGCCGGCCATCCAGTTGGTGCCGATGATAAAGCGCGAAACCGACAGACCTCCGACGGTGGTTCGCGGGAATGCCTTTTGGATTGCTTCGGACATTGGTAACACTTCCTTTTGAGAATGAATTGGTTGTTTTATACAGTACAGCGTTAGAAAATTGAATGAACATTGTGCATTTTGAAAAAATAATTATGAATTACTTTGTGCATGTTCCGTGCGGACGACAAAATGCGCCATCTTTTTGCAAACATTAAATGTTTGTTCATATCTTTCGGCGGCGAATGTTGTATAATGATAGTGATATTGAGGAAAGGAACGCTTTTGCGTAAGATTTACCATGAATAAAAGTCCGTTTTCCACCGTTGTCTATGTACTTATCACCTGTCTTGTCTTTGCCAATGTTTACGTATACTCACAGATTTTTACCGATACCATTCCCGAGCCGAACTATCCGACACCGGTAAGCACACCCGAACAGGCCGACCAAAATGACATTCAGCCGGAACCCGAGGATGTCCTTCCCGAAGGGTATACGACCGTGCAGGCAAATCTCTCGGATACGCATTCCGGCACCTTGGTGCTTGTCAACAGCACCCATCCGTTTGTATTTGACAACGTGCCGACCATCATCCCGACAAGCGAAAACGTCAGCATCTATTATAACAAAACCAAAAGCTATTCGGTGCGTGACATCAACGTTTCGATGAATGCCGAGGCTGTGACGGCACTCAACAAAATGCTCGACGATTTTTCCGCTTACCAGGGCGGCAAAAAGTCGCTCATCATTTTAGAGGGACTTCGCACCTACGAAGAACAACAGCAGATCCTTGACGAAAAGATCGCCGCTCTCGGACCGGATCAAACCATCGCCCAACAGCCCGGCGCGTCGGAACACCATACCGGCTACGCCATGGACATGGATTTGTACGAAAACGGCGTGGTCGCCACCTTCACCGGCGAGGGCGATTACGCGTGGATTTATGAAAACGCACACAAATACGGCTTTGTCTTACGCTACCAAGAGGGCAAGGAAAGCGTCACCGGCATCAGCCCCGAATCGTGGCATTTCCGCTATGTCGGCGTGCCGCACGCGGAATATATGTATAAAAACGGCCTGTCGCTCGAAGAATACATCGACGCGCTTGCGCTATATCCGTTCAAAAGCGCACGCTTAACGGTGAGCGATGAAGCCACCGGCGCGCTTTACGAGATCTACAGCGTTGCCGTCGATGCGGACGGCACGGAAATTCCCGTTCCGGCTTCTCCCGACGGAAGTGTAGCGTATACGCTTTCGGGCGATAACAACGGTCATGTGATCGTCACAGTCAAAAAAGCGTAATAAATATTAAGGAAGCGAAAATTATGGCTATCTATACCCGTTCCATTGACGGCAAGTTTTCCGAAACACTCGAAAAGATCCACAACGGCATTTTGGACAGCAGCTTGTCGGCAAGCTACGAGGACGGCAGTGATTGGGAAAAAGGCGACGTGAAATGTGCCGTGCGCGTGTATGAGAGGTACAGCACGTTCGGCGGCAACCGCGTGTCGTTAAACGTGACGCTCGTCGGAACGGACGGCGATTTGTTCTTGACCGGCATCACCTCCGGCGGCAGTCAGGCGGTCTTTTTCAAGATCAATACGCTCGGCGAGGACGCTTTTCTCGATTGCTTGGTCGGATTGTTTGAATAAAAGTCGAAAAACAACATGAATTTCGCACAAAACAACACAAAACCATGAAATTTGCACAAAAACTCTTGACAATCCAAAATAAATGCGTTATACTGTATGCAGAATGAAAAGGTGGAAAGCTCTGCCTGAAACGATATCCCGCTAAACCGTATAAATCTTTGCGAGGTGAAACTCTTGAATCGTTATTACAGCGATTATATTGAAAAGACCGCACGTATCGATAAGCTGAAAGATGCACTTTTTGTCACGCCGCCCGAAATTGAAGCGGACAGAGCCGTTCTGCTCACCGAATCGTACCAAAAAACCGAGGGCGAGCCGATCATTATGCGCCGTGCCAAGGCGTTCAAAAACATCTGCGAGTTTTTGCCGATTACCATCCGCGACAACGAGCTGATTGTCGGCAGCAATGCCAAAATGCCGCGCAGCTGCCAGGTGTTCCCGGAATTCTCGTTTGAATGGTTGGAAGCCGAATTCGATACGGTTGCAACGCGTAAAGCCGATCCGTTCTACATATCCGACGAAACAAAGAAGACCCTGCATGAGGTCTATAAATATTGGAAAGGCAAGACCACAAGCGAGCTTGCCACGTCCTACCTTGCACCCGAAGCGTCGCTTGCCATGGCGCACAATATGTTTACGCCCGGTAACTATTTTTATAACGGCGTCGGTCACGTGACCGTCGAATACGACAAAGTGCTTGCCATCGGCTACAAGGGCATTTTGGGCGAGGTTCGAGCGGCTCTTGCCAAGGTCGATCCGGGTGACGCGGATTATGCTTCGCGCCATGCTTTCCTCAAAGCCGTGGAAATGAGCTGTGAAGCGGCCATTACCTATGCGCACCGCTATGCGCTTCTTGCCCGTGAAATGGCGGCCAAGGAAACCGATTCTGCGCGCCGCGCAGAGCTTGAACAGATTGCACGCAACTGTGACAACGTTCCGGAAAACGGCGCGACAAGCTTTTATGAAGCCTGCCAGAGCTTTTGGTTTGTGCAGATGTTATTGCAGACCGAATCGAGCGGACATTCCATTTCGCCCGGCCGGTTTGACCAGTATATGTATCCGTATTTCAAGGCGGATCTCGATAAAGGCGCCATCACGCGCGAATTTGCCCAAGAGTTGATGGACTGCATTTGGATCAAGCTCAACGACCTCAATAAGGTGCGCGACGCGGCAAGCTCCGAAGGTTTTGCCGGTTACAGCCTGTTCCAGAATCTCATCGCCGGCGGTCAGACAAAGGACGGCGAGGATGCAACCAACGACCTGTCGTTCATGTGTATCAACGCCACGCTCCATGTGCTTTTGCCGCAGCCGTCGTTTTCGATTCGTGTGTGGAACAAATCGCCGCATGATTTTCTTCTGCGTGCCGCCGAGGTCACACGCACCGGCGTGGGACTTCCGGCCTATTACAACGATGAGGTCATCATTCCGGCACTCATGTCACGCGGCGTAACGCTTGAAGATGCACGCGAATACAACATCATCGGCTGCGTGGAACCGCAGAAAGCCGGAAAAACCTGGGGGTGGCACGACGCGGCGTTCTTCAATATGTGCCGTCCGCTTGAGCTTGTTTTCTCAAACGGTATGGACGAGGGCGAGCAGGTGGGACTTCGCACCGGCGACATCGGTGAATTCGATACCTTTGAAAAATTCTTCGACGCGTATAAAAAGCAGATGAAATACATGATTTCGCTGCTTGTCAACGCCGATAACGCCATTGATATGGCACACGCCGAACGGTGTCCGCTGCCGTATCTTTCCTCCATGGTCGAGGATTGTATCGGACGCGGCAAAACGCCGGAGCAGGGCGGTGCGATTTACAATTTCACCGGCCCGCAAGGCTTCGGCATTGCCAATATTGCCGATTCGCTGTACGCCATCAAAACGCTTGTTTATGATCAGAAGAAATTCTCACTTTCGGAATTGAAGGAAGCGCTTGCTCACAATTTCGGCAAGGATGCGTCGGCAGAGACGGTGAAAGCCGTGACCGAACAGGTGGCTTCCGCACTGGCCGCTAAGGGACAAACCGTCACCGAAGCCGAGGTAAAACAGATTTACGAATCGGTCAGCCGCACACTGAACACCGCCGATAGCGCACGCTATAACGAAATCCGCGAAAGTATTTTAGCAATCGATAAATTCGGCAACGACGTTCCCGAAGTGGATGAACTTGCAAGAGAAGCGGCCTATACGTACACCAAGCCGCTCGAGACCTATAAAAATCCGCGCGGCGGCATTTTCCAAGCCGGCCTTTATCCGGTTTCCGCCAATGTGCCGCTCGGCGCCCAAACCGGCGCAACGCCGGATGGCCGCTATGCGCATACGCCCGTCGCGGACGGTGTTTCGCCGTCGGCCGGCATGGATACGCACGGCCCGACCGCGTCGGCAAACTCGGTTGCCAAGCTTGACCACGGCATTGCCTCCAACGGAACGCTGTTCAACATGAAATTCCATCCGTCGGCACTGGCCGGGAAGAGCGGCCTTGAAAGCTTTGTGGCACTTATCCGCGGCTACTTTGACCAAAAGGGAATGCATATGCAGTTCAACGTGGTCAGCCGCGAAACGCTGCGCGATGCTCAAGCGCATCCGGAAAAATACAAGAGCCTTGTGGTTCGCGTGGCCGGTTACAGCGCACTTTTCACCACGCTTTCCAAGTCCCTGCAGGACGATATCATCAACCGCACCGAACAGACCTCGTTCTGATCTGTGAGCGGCTGCATAACAAACCGTAAGGAACTTTCCTATGCAAGAAAATTATATGGAACAAACCGGACGGATTTTTGATATTCAAAAATTCTCCACCCATGACGGGCCGGGCATCCGCACCATTGTTTTTCTCAAAGGCTGCGTGCTTCGCTGCCGCTGGTGCTGCAATCCGGAAAGTCAAAGCACAAAAATCGAAATCATGAATCAAAACGGCAAGCTTAAGACCATCGGCTATGATACCACCGTGCGTGAGATCATAAAAACGGTCGTCCAGGATATGCCGTATTACCGCCGAAGCGGCGGAGGACTTACGCTTTCGGGCGGCGAATGCCTGGTACAGCCGGAGTTTTCGGCCGCACTTCTGCGCGCGGCTAAAGAAGAATACGGCCTTTCCACGGCTGTCGAATCGACCGCCTGTGCGCCGTATGAGACCGTGCAGACGCTTTTGCCGTATCTCGACTGGTATCTCATGGACATTAAGCACACCAATCCCGAAAAGCATAAAGCCTTTACCGGCAGAGATAACGCGCTGATACTCGAAAACGCAAAGAAGCTGGCGCGTGACGCGAAAAATCTTGTCATCCGCGTGCCGGTCATCCCGACCTTCAACGACGCGCCGGAGGAGATTTTGTCCATCGCGCGTTTTGCCGCGTCGCTTGGCTCTGTAAAGCAGCTTCACTTACTGCCGTATCACCGGCTCGGCTACGACAAATACGTCGGCCTTGGCAGAGATTACGGCATGGGCGACGTTTTGCCGCCGGACGCACGCAAAATGGCGATTCTCAAAGGCGTTGCCGAAAGTACGGGACTGGAAGTTCAGATCGGAGGTTAAGCGTGAACACGAATTTTAGCGATTTTAACGATAACGCCGCCAAACAGCGCATTATTCAAGAGCTTGTTCCCGGCAAACAGATTACGCTTGCCCACATCATCGCCGCGCCCGACGCGATCCTCTACCGCAAGCTCGGCCTTGACCCGTCGGTCGATTACGCCCGAAGCGCCATCGGCATCGTCACCATGACGCCGGCGGAATATGCCATCATCGCCGCCGACCTTGCCATCAAGAAATCGGCTGCCGAACTTGGCTTTGTTGACCGTTTCAGCGGCACGCTCATCGTCACCGGCAAGGTGGACGAAGTCGAAGCGAGCCTTGCGGCGGTGACCGAATATGCCGAACGTGCGCTCGGCTTCAAGGTCTGCGCCATCACCAAAACATAAGCATGAAAAAATTGATTTTGATCGGCCGCAGCGAATCCGGAAAGAGTACGCTCATCCAGGCCTTGCGCGGCGAAACCATTCATTATCATAAAACCCAGTATACCAACACAAATGAAGATACCATTGATTCACCGGGAGAATATGCGGAGTCCAAGCATTTCAGCGTGGGGCTAGCCTGTTTCTCTTTTGAGGCAGATGTGATCGCCATTGTACAGGCGGCTAATGAGCCATTTAACCTGTTCAGTGACGGAAGCAGGAATTTCCTTCTCCGCCCGCTGATCGGGATCATCACCAAGGTGGATTCTCCCCATGCAAATATCCCCATGGTCAGACAGTGGATGGAGAACATGGGCTGTGAGAGAATTTTCATGGTAAACAATAAAACAAGAGAAGGAATCAGTGAGCTGATGGATTATCTGAAAGATGATCTTCCGAAGCTTACACTGGAACAGGCGAAATTCAAGCAGAGTCTTGG
>URCT01000077.1 GCA_900546385.1 uncultured Eubacteriales bacterium
TATGTTTTCCGCTCTTTTCTTTTATGCGCGTTTTACGGATAGGATTTCGCCGTCCGTTCCGATGATATGCACGCTTACGGGAATGTTTTTGCCGCAAGCCTTTACGGCGTTACTCACCGCGCGTTCGATCCCGCCGCAGCAGGGAACCTCCATGCGCGTGACCGTAACGGTGCGAATCGAATTCTGCGAGAGGATCGCCGTTAATTTCTCGGTGTAATCGCCCTCGTCGAGCTTCGGACAGCCGATAAGCGTAATACGGCCGCGAATGTAGTCCTCGTGAAAATTGCCGTAGGCGTAGGCGGAGCAATCGGCGGCAATGAGCAGGTCGGCGTTTTCAAAATACGGCGCACCAACCGGCACAAGCTTGATCTGAACCGGCCACTGCATCAGTCTGCCGGAGGAAAAAGCGGCTTTTTTCGGTTCGCTCGGCGTGTCGTGGCGAATCAAATGCGATTTTGTGCCCGGACAGCCGCAGGGAAGTGGAGCGCTTTTCTCGGAACTGTGTTCAGGTTCCACTTCTTTTGCTTTTTTGGCGGCCAATACCGCTGCTTCGTCGTAGGCCGGTGCTTCGCGTACTTCAAAGGTAATGGCACCCGTCGGACAAGCGGGCAGACAGTCGCCGAGACCGTCGCAATAGTTCTCGCGCGTAAGCACGGCTTTTCCGTCGATCATATCAATAGCGCCTTCGTGGCAGGCAGCGGCACAGGCGCCGCAGCCGTTGCATTTTTCACGGTCAATTTTGATGATTTTTCGGTTCATATAGATGTTCCTTTCGTTTTATGGCAATGGTTTGCGGAATAGCTCTTGACTTTATGGGCACAGTATAGTACAATATACATGAAAAGTCTGTTGGAAAAACAACAGAAATATGGTTTCGGAGCGGAGGTTTTTTCCGTATGAGTTTGGTTTTTCCTGCAAATGCGTCGGAGGATTCGCTTCGGCTTCTTGCGGCGTGCCGTTTGTTTGATGGGATCGACCGCGCCGTTTTGCCGTCCGTTTTGGAAAAACTCGGTGCTGTCGAAAAGAAACGGCAAAAGGGCGAATTTTTCTTTCGGGAGGGCGATCCGGCTGAAAACGCCGGGATCTTGCTTTCCGGAAGGGCGCAGATTCTGCGCGACGATTATGACGGCCGGCGTCACGTGTTGGCAGAATTAGCGCCCGGCGATGTTTTCGGTGAAGTTTTTGTGTGTGCGGATGTAAAAACCTATCCGGTGTATGTGGAGGCGATTTGCGAGGCGGAGGCGTTGTTTGTCAATCTTGCTCTGCTTGAACAGAATCGCACACCGGATGCGCACGAGGTGCGGCTGTTATACAATCTGCTTTTTGTCACGGCGCAGAAAAATCTGCTCTTAAACCGCAAAATCGAGCTTCTTTCAAAGCGAACGACGCGGGAAAAACTCGCTTCGTTTTTATGGATGAAGGCCAAAGAAGCCGGGCAAGTGCACTTTACCGTTCCGTTTGACAGGCAGTCGCTTGCCGATTATCTCGGCGTGGATCGAAGCGCTATGTGTGCGGAGCTAAGCCGGATGCGCCGCGACGGGTGGATCGATTATCACAAAAATGTATTTCGCATACAAAAAGCCGCATTAGCGGAGAATACGGAAGAAAGCAGGTGAAGGTATGCCGCATTCAATGTCCGTGCCGTTATTCAATTATGCCGATTCAAACTTTATCGTACACCATACGGTCAGTGAAAACTTTGAAGATCCCTATACGCGCTTACATATGCACACCATGTATGAGTTATATTGCTTTTTGGACGGTGAAGGCGTGTTCACGGTAGAGGGAAATATATATAAGTTGGAAAGAGGTATGCTGCTTTTAATCCGACCGGGCGAAGCGCACAGCGCCAAAATCGTCAGCACCAGCCGGTATGAACGCATTGCTGTTCATTTTACGCCGTCTTTTTTGGAAAACGATTGCATCCGCGAAATGCTGCACGCCTTTGAAACGTCCAAAAACAGCAGTAACCATTGCTTCTTTTGCAACGATGAGAGTGCCTATCCGTTTAAGCTGTTACGCGAGATTACCAACTCGAAGCTGAAAGGGAATCATCCTGCCTGCAAATTAGCCTTGCAGGCAAATCTTCCGGCATTGCTTTACAGCCTTTCCGAAAACTGCTCACACAAAGTTTCGGTGGACGGCACCTCGCACGACCAGCTGGTGCGTCAGATCCTACGCTATATCGATTCGCATCTTTCGACCGAATGGTCCTTAGATGAGCTGGCTGAGCATTTGTATCGGGACAAAGCCTATCTGAACCGTCGCTTCAAAACCGTGGTCGGCACCAGCATCTGGAATTATACCATCCAAAAACGCATTGTCAACGCGCAGCGCAGTCTGTACGCTACCGGCAGCATTTCAAGTGCCTTTCAGGCCAGCGGCTTCAGCGACTATTCGACGTTTTACCGCAATTATAACCGTATTATCGGCATTTCGCCGTCGGATGACCTGAAGAACCGAAAATCCGATAAGGAGCGGCTATTGGGAATCATTAACCCCTATTGTTAAAGTTCACAAAACGGCCTTCCCGCAATTTGTCCAACCGTCGAAAAACGACCGGCATTAAAAGAACGCCGGTCGTTTTTCTCTATAAACTGCCGCTTAAAATAATCCTGAAATCCTGCCGTTTTCGTCTACGTCGATATTTTCGGCTGCCGGAACCTTCGGCAGACCCGGCATGGTCATGATGTCGCCGGTTAATACCACGATAAAACCGGCACCTGCCGAAACCTTGACGTTCTTGACGGTCACGCGGAAATGCTCCGGCGCACCGAGCTTTGTCGGATCGTCCGAAAAGCTGTATTGGGTCTTGGCAATGCAGACCGGAAGGGAAGAGAAGCCAAGCTCGGCAAGCGTCGCTATCTGCTTTTTTGCCGCCGGCAAGAAGTCAACGCCGTCGCCGCCGTAGATCTTCTTGACAACCGCTTCAATTTTATCTTCAATGCTTCCGGAAAGTTCATAGGAGAAGGAGAAATCGTTCGGCTTATCGCATAAGCGTACAACCTCTTCGGCAAGCTCGATGCCGCCCTCCGAGCCTTTCGCCCAAACGTCCGAAAGAATCGTGTTGACGCCAAGCTTGCGGCACTCGCGGATGACGAGTTCCACTTCTTCCTCCGTGTCGGTCGGGAATTTGTTGACTGCCACGACAGCCGGAAGCTTGTAAACGTTCGTGATGTTGGAAACATGGCGAAGCAGATTCGGAAGTCCCTTTTGAAGCGCCTCAAGATCGGGCGTGGCAAGCGCAGTCTTGGGAAGGCCGCCGTGCATTTTGAGCGCACGGACGGTCGCAACCACAACAACAGCCGCCGGCGTTAATCCTGCATAGCGGCACTTGATATCCAAGAACTTTTCCGCACCCAAGTCCGCGCCGAAGCCGGCTTCGGTGACGGTATAGTCGCCCATTTTGAGTGCCGTGCGTGTGGCAATGACCGAGTTACAGCCATGGGCAATGTTGGCAAACGGGCCGCCATGCACAAAGGCCGGCGTTCCCTCAAGCGTCTGCACAAGATTCGGCTTTAATGCGTCCTTTAACAACGCCGCCATCGCGCCCTGCGCCTTTAAGTCGGCACAGGTCACCGGCTTTCCGTCATAGGTGTAGGCGACGATAATGCGCGAAAGACGCTCTTTCAAGTCGGTGAGGGAGGAGGCAAGGCAGAGAACCGCCATGACCTCCGATGCCACCGTGATATCAAAGCCGTCCTCGCGCGGCGTTCCGTTGGCTTTGCCGCCGAGACCGTCTACAATGTTTCGAAGCTGACGGTCGTTCATGTCCACACAGCGTTTCCAGGTAATGCGGCGCACATCGATGCCGAGCGCATTGCCCTGTTGAATGTGATTGTCAAGCATGGCGGCAAGCAGATTGTTGGCTGCACCGATGGCATGAAAATCGCCGGTAAAGTGCAGATTGATGTCCTCCATGGGAACGACCTGCGCATAACCGCCGCCGGCCGCTCCGCCTTTAATGCCGAAGACCGGGCCGAGCGACGGCTCACGTAACGCCACCGTCACTTTTTTGCCGATTTTCTTTAAGCTGTCGGCAAGACCGATGGTGGTGGTGGTTTTGCCCTCACCGGCCGGCGTCGGCGTGATCGCCGTGACAAGAATCAGCTTTCCGTCCGGCGTGTCTTTGCGGTCGTTTAAGAGAGATAAATCGATTTTTGCCTTGTAAGAGCCGTATTGCTCGACGTATTTTGCGTCAATGCCGGCACTTGCGGCAATTTCGGAAATGTGCTTCATGGGGACGCTTTGAGCAATTTCAATGTCGGATTTGTAAGTCATGCAAATTCTCCTTAAAGCTTAAAATAGTTGACGGCGTTGCGGAACATCCCAAGCTCGTATTCGCCGGGCACGTTTTTGTAAAGGCCGCTTCCGACGCGTTCGGAATGTCCCATTTTGCCGAATACGCGGCCGTCGGGCGAGGTGATGCCTTCGATGGCGTACATCGAATTGTTGGGGTTGTAAGCGATGTCTGCCGACGCGTGTCCTTCAAGGTCGCAGTATTGGGTCGCGATCTGACCGTTTGCGGCAAGCTCCCTTGCGAGCGCGGTGTCGGCGATAAAGCGGCCTTCGCCGTGCGAAATCGGCACGGAATAAACTTCGCCGACTTTGGTGCCCGAAAGCCACGGCGACTTGTTGGAGGCGATACGCGTGCGCACAATGCGCGATTGGTGCCGCCCGATGGTGTTGAAGGTCAGCGTCGGACAGCTTGCGTCGGTGTCCATGATTTTTCCATAGGGAACAAGGCCGAGCTTGATAAGTGCCTGGAAGCCGTTGCAGATGCCGCACATTAAGCCATCACGTTTTTCAAGCAGTGCGGAAACCTGTTCTTTGATGGCGGCGTTGCGGAAGAAGGCCGTGATAAATTTTCCCGAACCGTCCGGCTCGTCGCCGCCGGAAAAGCCGCCCGGAATAAAGATTATCTGCGACGAAGCAAGCTCTGCGGCAAAGGCTTCTGCCGAACGGGCGATGGCGTCGGCTGTTAAATTGCCGATGACCATGATTTTTGCGTCCGCACCGGCATCCCGAACTGCTTTTGCACTGTCGTATTCGCAGTTCGTGCCGGGAAATACCGGAATGAGTACCTTGGGACGCGCATGAGCTACGGCCGGTGCTTTGCGTTCCGCAGGCGTTGCGGCATACGAAAAATCGCACATTTCGGCTTGGTTTGCCGCGTCGGTCGGTAAATTGCAGGGGAAGACCTTTTCCAACCGATTTTCGTAAATCTCCCGCAGTTCCGACGTGCGAATGCATTTTCCCTTGTATTCCATCAGACGCTGTTCGGTGACAAAACCGATTGTTCTGCCCTCAGCGCAGTTCTTTTTCAGTTCCAAAAGGAAGCTGCCGTAGCCATAGCCGAATAAGTCGTCCATGGTCAAATCATTCTCAAAGCGGAAGCCGTAGTCGTTGCCCAAGCACATCTTCAAGACCGCTTCGGCCATGCCGCCGTAGGTGAGGGTATAGGCGGAGATGGCCGTTCCTTCGGAAAGCAGCTTGTTTACCTTTTCAAACACCTTGATAAGCGAGGAAGCCACCGGCAGTCCGTCCGCGCCGTATTCCGGACGCAGAAGAATGACTTCACTGCCGGCTGTTTTGAATTCGTTGGATACAATGCGGTCGGCTTTTTCGGTGGTCACGGCAAACGAAACAAGCGTCGGCGGAACGTCTAATTTTTCAAACGAACCGCTCATGGAGTCCTTGCCGCCGATAGATGCGACGCCGAAATCCTTTTGCGCGCGGAACGCGCCGAGTAGTGCCGCCATCGGCTTGCCCCAGCGTTTCGGGTCGGTTCCCGGACGTTCGAAATACTCTTGGAACGTGAGATACACGTCCTTGAATTCCGCTCCGGCGGCCACCAATTTGCAAAGGCTTTCTACCACGGCAAGATATGCCCCATGATACGGGCTTTTTTCGGTGATAAACGGGTTATAGCCCCATGCCATGAGCGAGCAGGTGTCGGTGTGTCCGTTTTCCACCGAAATCTTGTGAACCATCGCTTGGATCGGCGTTTGCTGATGCTTGCCGCCGAACGGCATAAGAAGCGTGCCTGCACCGATGGTCGAATCAAAGCGTTCGGAAAGGCCGCGCTTGGAGCAGACATTGAGGTCGCCGGCAAGCAACTTATAGGCTGTTTCAAAATCGGCATCGGTTTTTCTATTATAATCGAGGGGCGCGGAAATGTCAATATCAATGTGCTTGGCCGCACCGTTGGAATTCAAAAATTCGCGGCTGACGTCCACAATCGTCCGTCCGTTCCAGTGCATGACAAGCCGCGGTTTTTCGGTCACCGAAGCGATGACCGTCGCCTCTAAATTCTCGCTTTCGGCGATTTCCAGAAAACGCGCCACGTCCTTCGGCTCGACTACCACCGCCATGCGCTCTTGGGATTCGCTGATGGCAAGCTCCGTGCCGTCAAGGCCTTCGTATTTTTTCGGAACGGCGTTCAAATCGATGTCAAGTCCGTCGGCAAGCTCACCAACGGCAACCGACACACCGCCTGCACCGAAATCGTTGCAGCGTTTGATCATGCGGCAGGCTTCGGCGTTGCGGAATAACCGCTGTAACTTGCGTTCTTCGGGCGCGTTGCCCTTTTGCACCTCGGCGCCGCAGGTTTCGAGCGAGGAGGCTGTGTGCGCTTTGGAGGAACCGGTCGCACCGCCGCAGCCGTCGCGGCCCGTGCGGCCGCCGAGTAAGATGACCGCATCGCCCGGAGCCGGACGTTCGCGGCGCACGTTTTCGGCAGGAGCCGCGGCAATGACCGCACCGATCTCCATGCGCTTTGCGGCATAGCCGTCGTGGTAGATTTCGTCCACCATGCCGGTGGCAAGGCCGATTTGGTTGCCATAGGAGGAATAACCGGCGGCGGCAGTCGTCACGATTTTCCGCTGCGGCAGCTTGCCGGGCAGCGTTTCGGCAATCGGACGCGTCGGATCAGCCGCACCCGTCACACGCATGGCGGCATAGACATAGCTGCGTCCCGAAAGCGGGTCGCGGATCGCGCCGCCGATACAGGTGGCCGCACCGCCGAACGGCTCGATCTCGGTCGGATGGTTGTGCGTTTCATTCTTGAAAAGAAGTAACCACGGCTGTTTTTCGCCGTCCACCTCGACGGTGATTTTCACCGTGCAGGCATTGATTTCTTCGGATTCGTCGAGCTTGGCAAGCTTGCCGCGGCTCTTTAAGTATTTGGCTGCAAGCGTGGCAATGTCCATGAGATTGACCGGCTTTGTGCGGCCAAGCGCTTCGCGCGTTTTCAAATAGTCCTCATAGGTGCTCTGAATGAGCGCATCCTCAAAGGTGACCTTGTCGATCGTCGTAAGAAAAGTGGTGTGGCGGCAGTGATCCGACCAATACGTGTCGATCATGCGCAGTTCGGTCATGGTCGGGTCGCGCTTTTCCGAAGCAAAATAGCGTTTGCAGAACTCGATGTCCGCAAGGTCCATCGCAAGCCCATAGGTTTTTATATACGCTTCAAGACCGGCACGGTCAGCACTTATAAATCCGTCAAGCGTTTGGATGGTTTCCGGAACGCTGTACTTTGCCGCAAGCGTTTCCGGCTTTTCGAAGGACGCTTCGCGCGCCTCTACCGGGTTGATGACGTATTTTTTGATGGCGGCAAGCTCTTTTTCGGAAAGTGCGCCGTATAATAAATATACCTTTGCTGTGCGGACAGAAGGTCTTTCGCCTTGGGAGATGATTTGGATGCATTCGGCGGCGGAAGCGGCACGCTGGTCGAATTGGCCGGGCAGGTATTCCACGGCAAAGGCGGAAGCACCTTTGGTGTCGATATCCTCCGCAACCGTATCAAGCTGCGGCTCGGAAAAGACCGTCTTTTTTGCGTATTCAAACAAGTCCTCCGCGATGTTTTCCACATCGTACCGATTGATGACGCGTACCTTTTCAAGAGAAGCGATTCCCAAAATGTCGCGCGCTTCGGTCAAAAGGGCATTCGCTTCGTGGGCAAAGGCCGGCTTTTTTTCTGCATAAACTCTGTAGACCATGGTTTAATTCTCCTTTTTGCCGATGGCGGCGAGTGCTTTCGCGCCGATATCCGTGCGATAGTAAGCGTTTTCAAAGGTGATATGCGGCACAATCTCGTAGGCGGCTTTGACGGCGTTTTCCAATGTGTCTGCCGTCGCCGTCACGCCCAAAACGCGTCCGCCGGCTGTTACCAAGCTGCCGTCTGCAATTTTTGCACCGGCCACATACACGTTGTTTTTGTATGTATCCGGCAGTGTGATCGGAAAGCCCGATGCATATTTCTGCGGATAGCCGCTTGACGCTTCAATGACACAGCACGCCGCGCCGTCCGAGAATTCGACGTTCGTTTTGTCCAGCGTTCCGTCGGTTGTCGCACGCATGACCGTGTATAGGTCGCTTTTTAACAGCGGCAGAACGACTTGCGTTTCGGGATCGCCGAACCGACAGTTGTATTCGATGACCTTTGGGCCGTTTTCGGTCAACATCAGCCCGAAATATAAGCAGCCCTTAAAGGTTCTTCCCTCGGCGTTCATGGCGTGAATAGTCGGCAGAAAGATTTTTTCCATGCATTCGTCCGCAACCGCTTTTGTGTAGTACGGATTGGGCGCGACCGTTCCCATGCCGCCGGTGTTTAAGCCTTTGTCGCCGTCAAGCGCACGCTTGTGATCCATGGAGGAAACCATCGGAACAAGCGTTTTTCCGTCGGTAAAGGATAAAACCGAAACCTCCGGGCCGGTCAAGAACTCTTCGATAACGACGCTTGCGCCGCTTTCGCCGAACACCTTGTCCTTCATCATGGAAATCACGGCGTTTTTGGCTTCTTCGCGTGTCGACGCGATGATAACGCCCTTGCCGAGTGCCAGCCCGTCCGCCTTGACGACCGTCGGAATCGGCGCGGTGTCAAGATACGCAAGCGCCGCGTCAAGGTCGGTGAAAACCTCATAAGCGGCGGTCGGAATGCCGTATTTTTTCATTAAGTTCTTGGAGAAAACCTTGCTGCCTTCAATAATGGCTGCCTTCTTATTCGGCCCAAACGCCAGAATGCCGCGCTCCTCAAGCGCGTCTACCGCGCCGAGCACTAACGGATCGTCCGGTGCAACCACGGCATAATCCACCGCATGACTTACGGCAAAATCGCAGATTTTATCGATTTCCTTTGCACCGATAGCGACGCATTCGGCATCGTCTTTCATGCCGCCGTTGCCGGGCAGAGCGTAGATTTTTGTGATAGCGGGATTTTCTTTTAATTTTTTGATAATGGCGTGTTCTCTGCCGCCGCCACCGACGACTAAGAGCTTCATATACAAAACACTCCTTTTTTATACCGGTTAACCGCAAGCGGCGCGTCGCATTTTTCTGCGGCGCGCTTTTGCGATGAATTTAGTGATGGAACAAACGCATACCGGTGAATGCCATGACCATGCCGTACTTGTTGCAGGCGTCAATGACCGCGTCGTCGCGAATCGAGCCGCCCGGCTCGGCAATGTAGCTGACACCGCTGCTATGCGCACGCTCGATGTTGTCGGAAAACGGGAAAAACGCGTCCGAACCGAGTGAAACGCCGGTGATCGTTTTGAGATAGTCTTTGGCTTCTTTGTCCGTAAGCGGCTCGGGACGGCGCGAAAAATAACGCTGCCAAACGCCGTCGGCGCAGACATCCTCTTCGTTTTTGTTGATGTAGCCGTCGATGGCGTTGTCGCGGTCGGCGCGTCCGAGCGTGTCGAGAAAGGGCAGGGAAAGCACCTTTTCGTGCTGCCGCAATTGCCATGTGTCGGCTTTGGTTCCGGCAAGTCTGGTGCAGTGAATGCGCGACTGCTGGCCTGCACCCACGCCGATGGCTTGTCCGTCATAGGCAAAGCAGACCGAATTGGATTGCGTGTATTTGAGGGTAATCAGCGAGATAATTAAATCGCGCACCGCATTTTCGGGAAGATTTTTGTTTTCGGTCACAAGGTTCGAAAGCAGCGCACGGTCGATCTTGAAGTTGTTGCGGCCTTGCTCAAACGTAATGCCGAACACCTGCTTGCGTTCGGTTTCTTCGGGTACATAGCCGGGATCGATTTTGACGATGTTGTACGCGCCCTTGCGCTTGCTTTTTAAGAGTTCGAGTGCTTTCGGCGTAAAGCCCGGCGCGATAACGCCGTCGGATACCTCGCGCTTGATGAGGAGCGCCGTCGTTTCGTCGCAAACGTCGCTGAGCGCGATCCAGTCGCCGAACGAACACATACGGTCGGTGCCTCGGGCTCTTGCAAAGGCCATGGCAAGCGGCGAATCGTTCACACCGTCGATGTCATCGACAAAGCAAGCCTTTTGCAGCGACGGCGAAAGCGGAAGCCCGACGGCCGCCGAGGTGGGACTGACGTGCTTGAACGAGGTCGCACAGGCAAGGCCGGTCGCTTCCTTTAATTCCTTTACCAACTGCCATGAGTTGAACGCGTCAAGAAAGTTGATATAGCCCGGACGTCCCGAAAGGATCTCGATCGGAAGCTCGCTTCCGTCAGCCATATAAATGCGCGCCGGTTTTTGGTTGGGGTTGCAGCCGTATTTGAGTTCAAATTCTTTCATCGTTGCATTCCTTTCTGATGTTGCCGCGCATTTTACGCGAAACGGTTGATAAGACGGTATTTTTCTTTGCCGGTGGCAAGATCGGTGTAGCGGACATAGAGTGAAATTTTATTGTTTGCGTCAAGATGCTCCCAAATGTCGGTCGTAAAGCTTTCGATGTCGTCGGGAATGCGCACACGCTCCGGTTCGCCCTGAAAGGTCGGCAGCGGCTCGCCGTCGGTCACATAGGTGTGAAGAAAATGGCCGAGTCCCTTTTTTGCCGGATAGGAAAACGTATAACGCGCACAGTCCGAACCCTGCTTGTCGATGCTCTTCAAAATGCTCATTTCATAGGTGAACGAGCCGTTTGCAAAGGTGAGCATACTGCTGATACGCGGTGTGAAATTCGGTTCATCCGGCTCAAAGGAACGCGTTTCGAGAGCCGCTTTGAAATCCTTGCCGTCTTTGATAAAGTCATAGATCGTGTCGGTTTGGTCGCCGTTGGTCACGATGAGTTTGTTTTCATAGGATCGGATGGCCGCATAAATGATGAGCGACGGGTCCTTGACCTTGGTCTTGTCATAAGGCTCGGTAAAAAGCGCACCGTCCTTTAAGGTGAAAACGCGGTTGCGGCTGTTGGCGCTTCTGCCCATAATAAAGTAGGCGATGACGGCATTCCGGCCGTTTTCGGAAAGGCCGGTGACAATGCCGCGTCCGACATAGGGATTCCCGGCAATGCGTTCACCGATGGTTTTGCTGTCGTAGATGTTCATGGCTTACTCCTTTTTTGTGTACCGGTTTACTGTATTTGATGCACCGGTATACTTATTTCTGGCGCATATCGGCACAGACCTTTTGTACTGCTGCCGGGAGAAGGATCCATTCTGCCTCCTCCATCACGCGCTTCTGTAAAATTTCCGGCGTGTCGCCGTCCTGTATTTCGACGGCTTTCTGCAGGATGATTTCGCCGCCGTCGGGAATTTCGTTGACAAAATGCACTGTCGCGCCGGTTACCTTGACACCGTAAGCAAGCGCGGCTTCATGCACGTGCAACCCGTAAAAGCCCTCTCCGCAAAATGACGGAATAAGCGACGGATGCACATTGAGAATGCGCCGCGGATACGCCGCGGTAAAGCTCTCGCTTAAAATGCACATAAAGCCCGCAAGCACGATAAGCCCGATGCCGTTTTCGTCTAAAACCGCACGAATTTTGGCTTCAAACGCCTCCCGTGTGCCGCATTCCTTTTTCTGCACGACCGCAGTCGGAATCCCGGCGGCCTTGGCACGCGTAAGCGCATAGGCGTCGGGCTTGTTCGATACGACGAGCGACAGAACGCCGTCTGTGATCTTCCCGGCCTTTTGCGCGTCGATAAGGGCTTGCAGGTTTGTGCCGCCGCCCGAAACAAGAACGGCGATCTTGATGGGATTTTGGCTCATTTGGCTTCTCCTTGTGTGTGTTTGTGCGGTTCGGCAAGCCGGGATAAAACGGGAAATAACAGACCGCCGACCGAGTTTCCGAGAACGATTAACATCAGATAACCGGCCGCCGTGAACGAATAGCGTCCTGCCGCAAAGAAGTAGAATAAATCGGCAATCGAGTGTTCAAATCCGGCAAGAATAAAGACCGGTACACAGAAAAGAATGCCGATAAACGCGTTTTTTTCGCGGTAAACCGAAACGGCAAGATACATCAAAATGCCGCAGAACACGGCGCGGATGAGCGCGGACGGCACGCTTTGCGCAAGCTTTGCTTCACATAACGCCGCCGCTTTTTCATACAGCGCACTTTGCGAAAAACGGATGGCGTTTCCGGCCGCAAATGTGCCGATAAGATTTCCGAGAAAGCAAAAGGCAAGGTTCTTCACATCGCCTGCACGGTGCGAAAAGGCAAGATAGCCCACTTTTCCGGTGTATAACGAATAGCCTTTGGCGCAAATGCAGATGAGCGCCACCGAAAACAGCACCGCACCGATTACACGGTTTTCGCTTGCCAAAAAGGCCGCTCCGCCGATACCGATGAGCATTCCGGCGCAAATGCCGTAAAACAGATCCTTCATCGTTAACTGCGAATGACGATTTTTTCGTCGGCGCGAACGATTTTTCCGAGGATATACGCATCTTCACCGGCACTTTTCAGCACGTCAAGTGCCGTGTCCGCCTGCTCCTTCGGAACGACCACGCTCATGCCAAC
>URCT01000078.1 GCA_900546385.1 uncultured Eubacteriales bacterium
ATCTGTATTTTCCCGAAACGCTTGCTTTGACGTTTTCGTGTACCGATCGAGTCATTGCCGTTTCCGGCGATTATGAACGGTATTTTGAAAAGGACGGCGTGCGGTATCATCACATTTTCGATTCCTCGACCGGAAAACCGGCACGAAGCGGCCTTCGGAGTACGGTCGTCATTGCCGAAGACGGCTTTGTCAGCGATATGCTCTCCACCGCCTTATTTGTCATGGGAGCGGAAAAAGCGGCGGCATTTTATGAAAGCGGCGTCTATGATTTTGAAGCTGTTCTGTTTGCCGACGACGGAACTGTGTTGGCAACCGACGGCATTCTGGAAAGTCTGCATCTGTTGCCGGATGCAAAAACCGAAAACGGAACGCCGCTTGCGCTTGCGCCGCTCACAAAAAACGAAAAAACACATATTTTTGATTAAAAAAGCCATTCCCTTACCGCCGTCGGTCTGCTATAGTGTACTTATATCCGAATTTTTCACGAAAGGTTGATGAATGTGTCAAAGCTTCCGTTCCGTCAGGTGCATTTGGATTTTCACACCTCCGAATGCATTGACAATATCGGCTCTATGTTCGATAAGGAAAACTTCAAACGCTGCTTAAAAAAGGGACATATCAATTCGATTACCCTGTTTGCAAAGTGCCATCACGGTTGGGCCTACTTTCCTTCCGAAACCAATGAAATGCATCCGGGACTGCATTTCGACCTGCTTTCCGCAGAACTTGAAGCCTGCGCGGAGGCCGGTGTTGCCGCCCCGATCTACATTTCGGCCGGATTTGACGAAAAATACGCCGTAAACCATCCCGAGGATTTGGTGATTTGGAAAAAAGACGGCCATGCGCCCAAACTTCTCGAAAAAGACGGACACAAGTATTTCGAAAACGGCTATTTCAATCTGATCTGCATGAATTCGCCGTATTTGAAGGTGCTTGAAGCACAAACCAAAGAAGTGGTCGAAAAATTCCATCCGGTCGGTGTGTTTTTCGACATCGTTGCGCCGCGCATCTGCTGGTGCAAACGCTGCAATGCCGAAATCGCTTCGCTCGGCATGGATCCGAACGAGCTTAAGAGCCACGAAATTCACGGCGAAATGCTGTATAAACGGTATTGTGAGACGGTCAATGCCGCCGCGCGAAGCATAAACCCCGACATTCGCATTTTCCACAACAACGGTCACATTCCCTGTGGCAAGCGCGATCTTGCTTATCTCAACACGCACTTAGAGCTTGAAAGTCTGCCGACCGGCGGCTGGGGCTATGACCATTTCCCGAAATCGGCGCGCTATGTGGCCGGGCTTGGCATGGAATATCTCGGCATGACCGGCAAATTCCATCTTTCTTGGGGCGAATTCGGCGGCTTTAAGCATCCGAACGCATTGCGCTATGAGGCAGCTCTTTCGCTTGCGTGCGGTGCAGGCTGTTCGGTCGGCGACCAAATGCACCCGTATGGCTTTTTGGATGACGCGACCTATGAACTGATCGGCGGAGCGTATGCCGAGGTCGAACAGGTCGAAGAATACTGCATGAATGCCCAAAACATCGCCGATATCGGGCTTGTCTCGGTAGAGGGCTTGGGCGAAGACAGCGACCGCAGCAACGCGTCGGATGTCGGCGCGTGCCGGATGCTGCTTGAGGGCAAATATTTATTTGACATTCTCGATCCGCAAAGCGATTTTTCAGCATACAAACTGCTCATTCTGCCGGATAAAATAAAAATCACGGGCGAACTCGGTCAAAAGTTAAAAGCGTATGTAAAAGACGGCGGCAAGGTGCTCTGCTCGGGCATTTCCGGCACCGATGAAACAAATGCGTTTGCCTTTGATTTCGGTTTGCGCTTTATCGGCAAAAATCCGTATAAGCCCTGCTATTATTATGCCGGCTACAACGCGCTCGGTCTTTCGCCGACAAGCTATGTCATCTATACCGATATGTATGACACCGCGTTATGCGGAAACGCCGAAATTCTCGGCCACAGCCGCGAGCCGTTCTTCAACCGTGCGCCGGAGCATTTCTGCTCCCATAAGCACACGCCCTTCAAGATGGAGGATCACGCACCGGCGGCGGTTCTCGGTGCGGACGGCGGTTACATCGCCTGGAACGTGTTTGAAGAATATGCCAAGGTCGGAAGCATCGTTCTAAAAGACACGGTACTGCGGATGCTTGACGCGCTTTTGGCTGAAAAGAAAACCGTTGTGACCAATCTTCCGGCGCAGGGCGTCGTCTCCTTGACCAAGCAAGGTGAACAGGCACGGTATGTGCTGCACACGCTGTATGCTTCACCCGTCAAGCGCGGTGAAAACGTGGAGATCATCGAAGATTTGATTCCGATTCATAACACGACGCTTGAAATCCGTGTCCCGGAAACCGTAAAGACCGTGCGGCTTGTTCCGGAAAACAAAGAACTGCCGTTTACGGTCAAAAACGGCGTTTGCCGGTTCACGATACCGGAATTTTCCTGCAAACAGGTGACGGTTTTGGAATATAACGCATAACACGGTTCAAGAACCGATTTACATGAAAAGAGGACGGAAGCAAGCACTTCCGTCCTTTGGCTTTATTTCGTCAAATCGATATCCGCATAATAGCCCGGCACATTGCCGACCACCACGGTTTCGGCAACACACACTTCGGTTTCCACAAAGGTCGTTTGGCGCGTTGCCGCCGTCACCACCACAAGCTCCGCGCGGACACAAATATAGATGCGGTGGCAGGATTGATTGATACCGGCCGATTCAAGGCTGTTTTTGACACGGGTTTCGACCGTGCCGATCGGAAGGATATGCACGCGCACCATCGGCCCTTTTCCGGCGGCAAGCTCGCTCTGCAATATGGTGCCGAGCGGAATCTCAAAGCCGACGGCTTCTGTTTGCTCCAAGGCGTTTACGATGGCAAGCGACAGCGCACTTTTGAAGCGATTGATGGCGGTTGTGTTGGTTTTGAGTGCCGTAATGCCGCCGTTATTGTCCTTTTCAAAGGTAACAAGACTGTCATAGGTAATTTTATCTTTTGCTGTCTGTTCGGCAATGGCGTCGTTGATGATATAAGCCGCTTTGGCTTTCACGGCTGTTTCGGCGGTATCGCGGACGATGGCGGCAAAATGCGCTTCAAACAGCAAAAAACCGCCAAGCAGGCAGCCGAAGAAAAACAAAAGGCACATCCAAAAACGAAACATGCGTCTGCGCCGGATTTTGCGCACCAAGCTCCCCTTCTTTCGAAACAGGCTATTGCAGTATATGAGAAAAAAAGCGGAATCTCCACAAAAGCATAAAAAAAGAAAGCAATATGTGCCGTACATCATATTGCTTTCTTCTGTCATCTAAGAATTACCGTTTTTCGGCGATTTCTTATTTCTTTTTCTTGGTAGCAACAACGATTACTACGATAACAACTACAACAACGACAGCGATGAGGATGATGATCCAAGTGCTGTTGCCCTTGCTTTCAACCTTCTGGTCATTGTTTTCGGTGTTTTCGGTGTTTTCAGTTTTAGGATCGTCGGTATTTTCGCCGGCTGCATCCTTGGTTGCTTCCTTGGAGAGGTCGTTTGCTTCCTTAGCGTAGTCTCTTGCGAGTTCGCTCTGTGCATAAGCTTCGTCGAAGTTCTTCTCTTCAACAGCAGCCTTAGCGGCAGCGATTGCGTCGAGAGCTTCTTGAGCCTTTGCCTTAGCGTCATCGGAGCCGGCTGCTTCAGCCTTTTCCATAGCTTCGGTTGCCTTGCCTTCAGCAGCGGTAACTTCCTTGTTAGCGTCTTCAACCTTAGCGGCGAGTTCAGCTTCTTCCTTAGCCTTAGCGATAGCAGCGATTTCTTCTTCGGTCATTTCGGTACCGTTCTTAACATCGGTGATGTAGTAGGTCCAACCGTCAGCCGGAGCGATTTCGCAGCTTGCGATAACGCTGAAGTAAGCCTTGCCGTCCGGGAACACATCGTTCATCGGGAATGCATACGGAAGTTCGAAATCTTCGAAGCCTTCGCGGGCATAGGTCATCTTGTAGGTACCGTCTTCGTTGCGGGCAATCTTAACGGTAAGGGTGGTGTCGTTCTTGATGGAGAACATTTCGTTGGTAGAAGCGTCAACGCCCTGGGAGTTGTAAACCTGGCTGAAGCCGGTGATGCCTTCGTAAACTTCGATATAGGGCTTGCCGAAACGGATGAGGTCGAGCATACCCTGGTTACCGGTTTCAACGTTGAAGTCGCCGGTGTAGAAAGCGCGCGGAGCTGCGAGGAAGTCCATAGCTACCCAGCAGTCGGTATCGGTCGTAACTTCCGGTGCCTTTTCAAAGTACACGGTAGCTTCGAAGCCGTTCAAATCATACTTTTCGTTGGAAACAACACCGCCGCAGTTTTCGCCGCTGGAGTAGTAACCGCCGTGAACGATCTTAAGACCCTTGTCGGTATCCGAAAGATCTGCCGGATCCTGAACGTCGGTCTTGTTTTCCTTGCCTTCATAAATGAAGAAGCCGTTGTTAGCCTTGAAGTCTGCAGCCTTCGGAGCTTCTGCGTATGCAGCGATCGAAGCGGTTGCGAAAACAGCTACAGTTGCAAGTGCGAGAGATAAAAACTTTTTCATGATAAGTATACATCGGAGCTTTGTGTCCGATGCATTTTCCTCCTTTGCAAATTTTTGCAATTTTGATGTGAATCAATTTATGGCAGACAGAACCTGCGAAACGTACGGCAAGCAAGTCTGACATAGTCGGAAAAATGAAAGGAACACTTTCGGGTTTTATTAGATTGTTATCTTGGTTTCATCCTCCTTACAGTTAAAATTCTATGCATAAGCCGTCGTAAGCAGTCTGCATTCCGATTTCCGAAAGCAGTGCCGACGCGGCTGTATGACCGGGATACAGGGTTCGTGCAAGATGATCGGCGAAGATAACGCCGTCCGGCTTTACCATTTTGTTGGCACGGATCGCCGGAACAAGCACCCGAAGCATAGCGACGGTATTGTGTTCAAACGACCGGTAATCGTTCGGCACGCCGCTTGTGGCATCGAGGATCATCAAATCCGCCGGATGCTGCATGAGAAACTGTCCTACATCCATTTTGAGCCACGCACCGTCAAGGCCGTAGAACAGCGTTTTGCCGGAGGGCGTATCCACCGCATAATGATGGGTATGCTCTTCAGGCAGATCGCCTTGGTGATTGGACGAAAGAACGTGAACCGTATAGCCGTCAAACCGAACGGTTTGTCCGTCGGAAACCGGCACAACGGTAATATGCGCGTTTTGCGGAACAAGGCTTATGGCATTGGCATCGATATACACGCAGATTTGACCGTTATCCTCTGCCAGACGTTCCAACGCCTGCGGCGAAAAATGGTCGGAATGCGTATGTGTGACAAGCACGTGCCGCACCTTTGCAAAACGTGCGCGCAAAACGGCATCGTCTTCAAAGCGATAGGTCATGCCGCCTATATCCAATAATATGATATCATTCAAAAGAGAATGCGTATTTTTGCGGAATTCTTTTCCCTCTTCCGGCGCGGCATAATCCGCCGCACCCGTTCCGCAGAACAAAAATGTATCGGTCATGGTTTATCCTTTCAGAGCCATCCGCGCACGTCTCAGCCGTTAAATGCGACGAATTCAACCAGCCGTTTGAAATAGTCCACGTGTGCTTCGTACACGGAATCCTTCATGCCGGCGCGTTTTTGGCGCAGGCAGAGATAGGAATTCGGGTCGAAATCGCGCAATCCCGGAACCGTCTTATACGCCGGAAGTGCCGACAGCAGAATCGCACGGTCGTCATAGGCCGCGTCCGGCAGATAGCCGAGCACGTCCTCCAAATCGCACATATACTGCTTATTGCCGCGATAGAAAGACTCGTCCATGATATAGATCACGCAATCGCCGAGAGCCAGCTCCAAATTGAACTTATCGGAGGATGACAGCTCGTTCGGCTTGGAATTCATCATTTCCGGAACATAGACTTCCTCTTTGAAATCGATGGTCACCGTGCCGTCGCCGTTATAATCTTTGGCGATAAGCTTCATGCTTTCGCGAAAATTATCCTGCGACGAGGCAGTTAGTCCGATCTGTGAGATATGATAGACCGAAATATCCGGCGTCTTTTTGGAAAGCGATTGGGCAAGTGCAAAACCGACCATGATTAAAGCGGCAAGTATGGCAAGAATGACATATTTATCGTGATACCAAAGATTTTCGATTTTTTTTGCCAAGGTTTTCGGTTTGGTATCGGTCATCAGTCCACTTCTCCCTTAATACAGGACGCACACAGTCTTTTTTTGCATGAAAACAGCGTAAATTTCAGAAAAGTGCGCACCGCACAATCACGGTACACCATTATACGCTTTTGGCATGGAATTTCAACAGGATTCTGTGAATTTTTGATAACGCCGCGCCGATTGAACGCTCGTTTTCGTGGATGTTGCACACATTCCCTTCCTTTTGCCATTTACAATCATACCATGTTTTTTCGGATTTGTCAATCGGTTATCGGTTATTTTTTGAAAAAACGGTAAAAATTTACGGTTTTTTCGGTTCTCATGAGCGGTATGCGCAAAAAGGCAAGCCGCGGCAAAGGCCGCGGCTCGACGAAAAAGAGCAGAAAAGGCGTTATGCTTATTGGCAGCGTTTGTTAAAGCAGCTTTTGGCGGTGGAAGCGGTTGTTTCGCCAAGGACATCTGAGGGATTGCAGGTGTCATTCGAACCGGCGATGCCGTTCGAAATTGCGCCGCCGAGCGACGGCGGATAGAATTCGCAGGTCGGGAAGCTCATGTTGTTGAACACCGAGCACGGATCGGTTTCCGAAAGGACATTGCTGTTTTTATCGGGAATGCAATAGTCTGCCGCGTTGATAACCAGCGACACCGGACGCTGCATCCGGATCATGGAGAAGAGTCCCAGCGTGACATACAGGCACTTCATGCCGTTTTCATCGCACGGAACCACGCCGCAGGCATTGCAAACGCTTTCCGGGACCTGATTCGGCGAGCAGCAGCATACGCCGCAGCGGCAGGTTCTGTCCACAAGTTTTACCGAAAGGCAGATGGGAGTGGCAACCTCCAAAACCACCTTGGGAAGATTGGTGCTGTAAGCGACGGGCGGCACGCCGGGCATATTGTTATTGCAGAAATCCGACGTGAAAATGCCGACATTTCCTTCACTGCCGAACATAATGACCTGCTTGTCGTACACGGCGATGCCGCAGAATTCCTGTGCCGGTGCATACGGAATGGTCGCCTCGAAGCAGATACGGAAATAGAATCGGATATCCACGGCGTAATAACCGCGGTTGAACGCCACATCGCTTACGGATATGTTCGCCCAGATAACGTCTGCGCATTTGCAGCGGAGATTGGTCGCATGGTCGATGGCGGATTGCCCGTTCTGATCGACAAACACTCTCAAATCCTCGATGCAGTCCTTGTCTCTTGCCGAATCGTATATTTTATCGACGTTGATGCACGTCGATTTATCCGTATTGGTTCCGGCGCCGCCGATGCCGAAGCAGCCGCACAGCGAAGAATTATTTTTTTCAGACATTTAACAGACCTCCTATTTGGTTTGAAAGCAAACTGACAAAAGCCGCTTGCTTTTGTTGTAGTGTATGCAGGCAGGCGTTGTTTGGTGTCCGAATGACGGGAATTTCGAGAAAAAAGCCGTGCGTCAGGAATCCCGGCACACGGCTTGGAAGAATCTTCGTTTATGCGTTTTCGATAAGGAACATGGCGTTGACCGAAATGTTGACCGACGGGACGTATACGTCGAACTTCTTGTCGGTTCCCGGGTCAAGCGCATACAGGCGGTACTTGGGCGAACCGAAAATGCGCCACAGGTGGCAGCCGGTCGTTTTGTGGAGGATCTCATAGCGGTTCTGAACGAACGGGCGGATCTGCCACTTCTGGCAGTCGCAATCCAGTTTTTCGGTAAAGTAAGCCGTATCGTCGGCGTTTTCGCCCTTTAAGGTGAGATAGCGGCCATCTGCCGAACGGATATAGTAATAGCCGTCGCCGGTTTCTTCAAGCGTGAAAATATCGCGTTTTTCATTCGACTGCTCGCCATGGAGAGCGTTTTCCTCGTCCACCGTGCAATAATCCGGGTTGCAGTGCGTCATGCAGTTTAAGTATACCGGCTTTGAAAAATCGACGCTCCAATAATTCTTGGTTGCCATCCATGCCGTCATGACCGAATCCTTGTTCCAGGTTTTGCCGGCGCTGGCATAGTCGATCATGGTGATGAACGAGCCGTCCTTCATGGGTACGGCATATTCCATATTCACGTCAAAATGCGCGGTTTTGGTGGGTTTTACCTCGACAAAGCCCTCGGCGTCCTCAGCGATATCCACCGGGATATCGATCTTTTCGCCGAGTCTTGCGTCACGCGCTAAAACGACCGGGCCTTTGTACAGAGCGACAAAATCCTTGGCGTGGACGCTGTTGCCGTCGCGGCGGTAGGTGCGCACGCGCACGTCAAGGTCGAGCTCGACCGTATCCCCGTCTTCCCAGGCACGCTCGATGGTATAATAGCCGTTTACTGCATTGACCGGCGTTTCGCCGTTAACCGAAACGGTGGCATATTTGCAGAACGACGGAATGCGCACGGTAAATTTGAAGCTTTCGCCGGCAGCGCCGTCAAGCGTCATCTTCACCTTGCCGCAAGCCGGATATTCCGTATCGACATCGATTGTCAGCGCGCGTCCGTCGGGCGTTTCGGTATGGATCTTGCCCGGCAGATACAGGTTCATGCAAACGCCGTCCTTGGCAAGCATAGCCGAAGAAAGCGGAATGAGCGCCGTTCCGGCAGCGCCGATGCAGGCGCAGCAGCCGTAATAGCCTTGCTTCATGACCTGGAAGCCGCCGGTCGAACGGGCGCGCGTGCCATACATAAGCGGGCTGTAGCTGTCAAACGGGAAGCCGACAAGCACGCCCTTAATCTTATAGGAATTGACCGCGCCGAGCATGGCGTTATATGCCGAAAGCTCGATAGCGTCGGCAAAGGCGACATCGCCCGTGATGGACAGCAGCTGGTTGCAGTATTTCATCCACGTAACCGTGACGCAGGTTTCCTGCATAATGCCATAATAATCGGTACGAAGCTGATTCTTTGCGGAATTATCGAACAGTTCGTGCGTACAGCCCGAGCAGCCGATGATGGTGATATCGGAATTCATGACGCGTTTGGCGAAGTTAACGACTGCCGTCTTATACTTTTCGATACCGGTCACGCGGTAATATTCGAGAAGTCCCTCAAAGCAGCTCATCATTTCATAGGCCTTGTTGGTGCGGTATTCATACGGGTCGAGCTTATCCTCATAGGCCATTTCAAAGACATTGCCTTCGGACACGCCGCCGCATTCGACGATATACGTTGCGTAGTCAAAATACTTCTTTTCGCCGGTAATGTTGTATAAACGCATATACGGCTCAAGAATCGAGCTGGAATTCAGTCCGAGCCAGTTGCGCGTACATTTGGTGATGAGCTTCTTGCCGTCCTCTTCGCGGCCGACATGTGCCATGATGTAGTCGGCATGGCGGCAGATGGCTTCGATGATACGGCCGGCAAGGCGTTCGTCCTTACAGATATCCAGGAAGTATTCAAAGCCCAAAAGGATGTATTTGCGGCCCCAAAGATCCCAGCCGTCGAATTCTTTATCCACGCTGTAGGTTGTGAAGCGTCCGTCCGGCTGTTGCGCGGAAAGCATATCGAGCACCGTTCCGACAAGCGTATCGTATAAAACCTCATCCTTGGTATATTCATAGGTAAAGACCGAGCCGCGCATCATTTTGCCCCAGTATTCGCATTTCCAACCGAGGTTCTGGTCATCCGGGAACGTGCGGTACTGTTCGACGAACATACGCCAGGTATCGGCGTTAATCAAAAATTCGTCCTGAATCAGGCGTGCGGAGCGATCCGCCATGCCCTTGTAGTTAAAGGCACCGGCCGGCATTTGGAAAAGCACGTCGGTTTTTAAGCGCGGAGCATATGATGTTCCCTTGCGGCACAGCGCATGAATGGCAGTGTTTTTCATAGTTGTTTGGTATCCTTTCTTGGTTTTGTGCGGCACGCGGTCGAACCGCGGCCGTCAAGTCAAATGCTGTACATAAAACATACGTTTACTATACCATGACCGCGCGGGAAAGTCAATAGATTTTGGCTTTTTTCCCAAGTTTTCGGAAGTTTTTGATTTTTCATCGTTTTCCGAATTTTCATGTTTCGGACTTGTTTTATCGCAGAATGTGTGTTATACTTCATAGATAAATATAGGAAACCATCGGATACGATACGTTTTTGGGGCAGAGGGACACATGAAACTACGAAAAACCATCCGCACCACAGCTTATTCCGCCGTGCTGGCGGCTCTTGTGAGCGTGCTTGTCATTATCGGCAGCACGTTTGATATGCTTGACCTTTCCTGCGCTGCGGCGGCATCGCTTGTCATTCATCTGTGTTTGACGGAGATCGACGCAAAGCACGCATTCATGATTTATGCGTGTGCGGCCATTCTCTCGTTTCTCGCGTCGCCCATGCGTTCATGCACGCTTTACTTTGCGGCGTTTTTCGGATACTATCCGCTTGTCCGCGCCTTTTTGGCAAAGCACCTGCGAAGCAAAAAGCTCTACTATTTACTGTTATTTATCCTCTACAATGTCGTCATGCTTGCGCTGTTTTTCCTGTTCAAGGGCATTTTCGGAATTCAGGATGAGCCGCCGTTTATGTATGTGCTGCTGCTTTTAGCGTCCAATTTGTTTTTCGGCTGTTTTGAGCTGTTGACCGGGCGTATTAAGATATTATTTGACTATAAAATCAAAAAGCATTTCAAAAAGCACAAAGAATGACCGAAAGGAAGCATCATGCAAATTCTAAACGCGATATTTGACCTGGACGGCACACTCATCGACTCCATGCCCGTCTGGCGAAAGATCCAAGTCGATGCCATCGAAGAAAACACCGGCATAAAGCTCACGAAAACCGAACGGCAAACGTGTATGCAATACCCGTATTTCGAAGCCTTAGACAAACTCCGTGACAGATTTCCCGCAGGCTGCGACCGTGGATATGTTTTCCGCCAAAGCATGGAGCGTATGGCAAAGGTATACAGAGAGGGTTCGATCCCTTTCAAGCCCCTGGCAAAAGAATATCTGATGTTCTTAAAAGAGCATGGCTGCGGTGTGGGGCTTTCCACGGCAACGCCGAAGGAGCTGTGCGTCCCTTATCTAAAGCTTACGGGCGTCTATGATTTATTTGACTGTATCTTCACGGAAGAAGAAATCAAAGTAAGCAAATCCGTAGGGCCTGCCGTATACGACGCATCGCTTGCATTTTTAGGCGGCACAAAAGAGAATTCGGCAATTTTCGAGGACACGCTAAGCTGCATCCGCACCTGCAAGAAAAACGGGTATTACACCGTTGCGATTGCAGAATCGCTGACGCCGCCCGAATATCTTGCCGAAATCAAGCCGCTTGCCGACCGCTATATTCAATCTTACAAGGAAATGATGCACTAATATGAACTACAACCGGTTAAACGATATCTTACAGTTAGTTTCCGACCATACGTCGTTTCTCATCCTCATCCACGACAAGCCCGACGGCGATGCGCTCGGTTCGGGCACGGCGTTGGCACTGTTTTTGAAAAAGCTCGGCAAAGAAAGTGCCGTGCTTTCCCCTTGCCCGTTTCAAAAGCGGTTAGAATTCATCAAAAGTCCCTCTGTGTGCTATTTTGAGGGATACGACGCTTTCGAAGCAAGCGGTTTTTCTTATGATTTCATCGTCAGTGTCGATGTGGCCTCGGATGAACTGATCGAAACCGTTTCTTCACGCCTGCCGCAAAGCATCGACCTTGCCATCGATCACCACCGCGTCAACACGGTGACGGCTGCCGAAAAATACGTCGATGCCGAAGCTTCCGCTGCCGGCGAGATTTTGTTTTCGCTGTTTTCCATGTATGCCATGATCACCAACCGCGAAATTTTCGATAAAGAGCTCTGCGAAGCCTTGTATGCTTCGATCGCCTCCGACACCGGCTGCTTTAAGTACAGCAACACCACAGCCGCAACGCATGACATTGCCGCCAAGCTCTTAAGCATCGGCATTGCCGCCGCCGAAATCAACCGTCAGCTGTTTGACAGCCGCACCCGTGCACAGATTGCCGTGGAACGGCTTGCGCTCTCCAGCCTGCAATTCTTTTATGACGGCCGTTTGGCAATCGTCGTCATGGATTTGGAGGAGCTTGCCGCCATCGGTGCCACCGACGACGACACCGACACGATCTCCCAGCTTGCGCGCATGATTGAAGGCGTTCAGATCGGCGTACTCATGCGCGAGAAAAAATTTGAAGACGGCACGCGCGGCTACAAATTCTCGGTACGCTCCAACGGAGACACCGATATTTCGGCTCTTTGCGCCGTGTTTGGCGGCGGCGGACATCAAAAGGCCGCCGGATGCACCATTCGCGCAGACAAGAAAACCGCACTTGAAAAATTCGCAAAAGAAGCAAAAAACTATTTGGTATAAATTTCGGCAAACAAACGCCGGAGGATATGC
>URCT01000079.1 GCA_900546385.1 uncultured Eubacteriales bacterium
CGTCAATCTCGGCGCAATACTGTCTTACGTACACCCAGCCATATACCGGGCGGCGGTTTTTGTTTGCAAGAACGTGCCGCAGCCGATACGGTTCATGCCGCAGTCGTGATAAGCACCGACTGCGACGCGCTTATTTCAGCTTCCACGGCAAAGAAGCAAACGGCTCTTGCGATTCTGACGGTTGCGCTGGCTTGCGGCTTCGGCGCGCTGGCTTGCGGCTCTGGGCAGCTCTGGCGGCTTGCGGCTTCGGTGGCTTGCGCGACTGACAGCTTGCAAGACTGACGGCTTGCGGACTGACGGCTTACAGGACTGCTTGCAGGAAAAGCCGCTATAGCTGCAACGAAAAAACAGCCTTGAAAAGCATGAAACGTTCTTTTCAAGGCTGCCAACAACTATTGAGGGAGTGCGGATAATTCGCACTCCCTCATGCCAAGCCAAAAAGGAGAGAAAAGCTTGGCAAAATAAATGGATATTACACAAAAGAAAGTCGCTTTACTCGTCCTCAAACATGGGATCGGTTTCGATCTCACTGCAAGCGGATTCGGCAAGGATATCCTCTGCCGCAAGCAGTATAACGGTAAGTTTCGGCGTTTGGTACACTGTCTTTTTCATTTGGCTCACTTCCCCATCACGCCATGGCGATTTCTGCATAGCTCTTGTTCAAGCAATCGCCGTAATAGATGTTTCCGGAAATGATGACATACGGACGAACGCTGAATTGCACATCATAGCGATTTTCATGATTGACACCGGCTTCGGTATACGGTTTATCCAAGCCGACAAGCATACAGCAGAACTGCTCGTTGTTCGTGTCTTTGTCCGGACCGTAGGTGATATTGATGGCGCCCGGCTTATAGTTGACCGCGCCCGTATACGTCACACCGCCATCTGTTTTACCGACAAAGGTCTTTCCGTCGCCGGCGTATACGGTTGCGGCTGTGTCTGCGCCAAACTTCAGCTCTTCTTCGCCAAGCTTTGCTGTCCGCGCCACGATAAAGCCGTATTCGTCGGCATCGGCGCGAACCATCTGGCTGACATTGGCCTTAAAGCGGATGCCGGCGCTGACACCTTCGCTCGGTGCACGGTAGGAGAAAACGTTTTCGGCTTCCACCGTATAGCTGTCCGTGACCGCATAAAGCGTGATATCGGCGTTGGCAAGCGCAATCGGCTGGTCAACAGAAAAGGATTCTTTCACATCTGCGGCAAGCTTATAGCGTTTTGAGCCGAGAAGCGACGCTTTCGGCGTGTATTCCGTTAAGAACGTTTTGCCGTCGGCATCAAACAGGGCGTAATCGTATACTTCCGTACCGTCTGCCAGCACATAGGTGATTTTGTATTGCGGATAAACGGCAAGGTTATCAAAAAACACATCAAATGCCGGATCGGCCGCTTCGGTATTGTAGCGGTATTCCATCACAAGATATTTGTTGCGGACACCGTCCAGCTTTGCCATGATATCGGTTTGGTTGGTCGCCCAAGCCTCCATATTGTTCCATTCGGACTGTGAAGCAAGACCGACCCACTGATGCTGCCATTCACCGTAGATGTGATACAGATTGATGCGCATATCCGTTGTCTGCAGATTGGTATAGGCATCCCATATAAGCGTATACGGGCGGTCGTCATGAATATAAACCGGAAGATAGGTATAGGCGGTATAATAACCGCCGCTTTCGTAGGCGTGTGCCATGTCGGTTAGCTGCAATGCACGCGACGAGTCATTGCCGATTCCGGGGACCTTCGCAATCGTGCCGCTGTAATTGTCGTCCCAAAGCATATAGCGGCGGCTTCCGCTTTCAAAATCGGCTTTGGCGGCTGTGCCGGTCAGGATGTTAAGACCCGGTGCAACCGGCTTCCATTGTGCGGTGAGTTTGGTTGTGGTTTGGGCAAAAGTGTCGATGGCGTTGCCGTCCTGATCCACCCATCCCATAAAGGAATAATCCGGCAGATACAATTCCGGCACGGCATCGCCGACCTTTACGGCATCCTCCGTCTTGTCAAACGAAGCTCCGCCGCCGTAGCGAATGCTTTCAAGAGACTCGGAATTCATGGCGTCGTAAACCTTGGTCACGCCCTCCGGCAGGTTTAAGTCATAGGTGACATCGACGGTTTCGGCACAGTACACCCGGACATTGTCGAGAAGGAAATACGAGCCGTCGGCATATTCCTCCGCGCCGCGCCAGTCGCATATCTGCCAGATCATGATGGCATTTTCATCGCCCGACACCGTATGGGAAGCACAGGCGTTGTTTTTCGACCATGCGCCGGCAGAGGCCGTTCCAAAGCGATACGAGCCGCCGGAGTGGCTCCAGCTCGGATACCAAATCGTTCCGACCAAATTGACGGACGGATCGCTGTCCGGCACATAGATATCTGCCACGATCGTGTATTTGCCGTGCTTGGTGGCAAAATTGACGTACTGATTGTCTGCGTCACGCATGGAGAACTGAACGCCGAACAAAGCGCCGCTGCTTCTTTGCGCTCTTAACACGGTGTTCCCGGCGTCTGCCGGATCTGCCGTCAGAGTGACTGAACCGGGTGCGTTTGCCGGTTGGACAAGGACGGTATAATCGGCAAGGTAATCCATGTTCCGATAGGTCGGACTGTCTGCCGAACCGCTTTCGAAGTTGTTGTAGTACAAAAGCGTGCCGTAGGTTTCGTCCTCATAGGCAAAGCCGTCAATGGAATCTGCCGCAAAAGCAGCTGCGGTTTCAGAAAGTTCTGCTTTTTCTCCGGCCACTTCAACGGTTTCCGGTTCGAAGGCCAATGCTTCAAAGGCTGCCATAGAGCAAATCAGCGAAGCAACTGCCACTGCTAAGATTTTTTTCATGGTTTTCTCCCCCTTGAAAAGTTTTATTTGACAATTCTTTCGAATCATCCTCTTTTTTAGCGCGGTTAACGCGCAAGCACCCTTACAGCCCTAAAAGCCGCTCGGCGTTTTCGTGGTAAACCGCTTCAAGCTCCGCGTCGGTCAGCTTTTCGTAAGCCACCGCGCTGACATACATCTGCGGATTGTAGCCCGGAAAATCCGTGCCGAAAAGGATCTTGTCCTTGCCGACCGTATCCACGCCGTACCGTACCATACCATATGCCATAAGTCCCGAACCCGACAGATCCAAATGCAGGTTTTCATACGTTTTGACAAGACCCAAAACATTTAAGTAGTCCTTGCCATAGAACGGATGCGCAATGACGATCTTCAGCTTCGGAAAACGCTTGGCGATCTCTTCGCAGTCGAAGATGTTGCCCGGCCGGTGGAACGACAGTACAAGGTCAAGACTCTGCATAACGTCAAACAGCTCGTAAAAGCCGTCGTTTAGCATGTTTTCATAGCCCTGCCAGCCCGGAACAAGTTCGCCGACAAGCTTTGCGCCCTTTTTGGCATAGGTTTCGAGCTCATTTTTGGACTCCTCCATGAACCGCGGATCGACTTGCAGTCCCGGAATAAAGAAGTCCGGAAAATCCTCGTAATACGACCACGCAATGCGGTTCATCTCCTGAATCCCGTAGGCGCTGTCGCGCACCGACAAAAGCGGCACCTCAAAGGTGCTGCCGCACGCCATGGAAATACCGGCACGCTTCAATTCATTTACAAAGGTTTGGCTTGTCATGGGCGGAAAGTGGAATTCTTCGGTCAAAATCGATTTCGGACCGGGATGCGTGTGGAAATCAATAATTTTCATATAGTTTCATCCTTCCTGTTGTGTGATGCTTTATCGGAAGATAAACGAATATAAATCCGCGTCCTTCATGCGCACTTCAAGCGTGACCGGCTTGCCGGAAAGCTTTTCGACCACGCCGTCCTCGAAGCAGACGCGGCGGTCGGCCTTGTCGCCGAAGGTCTCACAGCTGGTGTAACGGTTTCCGTCGGTATCAACCAGTGTGAAATACATATATCCGAGTGCCGAAGTTGAAAAATTGATATACAGATTCGTTCCGGTAAAGGTAAACGGCTTGGTTACAAGCATTTTTTCCTTTATGCCGGCGTGCATGGACACAAAACCGTCAAGACGCACCGTATAGCGCACAAGCTTTGCCGCGTCGCACGCCCAATGCCCTTCGGGAATGTACATCGAATATTCGTTGTCCGCGCCCTCATCGGCAAGGTCGGACGGCGTTTCAATCAGACCGCGCGCCGGATAGCCGTCACCGTAAACCCAATTGAGCGCATTCTCTGCGCCGGGACGCATAAACGCCTCATTGTACTTGTGAAAATGGAAGCCGTCACGGCTCGTCATGAACATACAATCGGTAAGTACAAGGCCGAACCGATCCTCGCCGCGCTTCATACGTTCAAGTCTCTTTTCCTTGCCGCCTAATTCGTCATAGTTGGCCGTCCACTTTTTGCGGTTGTAATACCGTGTCGGGAAGCCGACAAAAATATGGTCGGCGCGCGGATATTTCTGCACGACATTGGTATAGAGTGCATATTCCTCTTCGTCGTCAAAATCGAGGAGTCTTGCGCCTGTCCACGTCACAAAATCCCCGGATTCCATGTAGCGGATATCGCGTATGGTGTCCTCGCACCCCCCGTCAAAACCGGTGCTGCCCGGCGCATGGTAACCGCGGTAGTAACAGCGGTATATTTCGGCATGCTTATCCCAAAACACAACATTCAGCGTATCGAACGCACCCTCGGTGGTTAAAACATCGCCGTATTCGAAGTGAATGCCGTCCGCGCTGTACATACAATGAAGTCCATGCTTGCCGTCGCGGTCAAGACTTAAAATGCCTTTATATTTCTTTTCGGGCGGACACGCAGGATTCTCGTCCTTGAACACCATAAAGTTATCAAGATCCGCACCGGCATGCGCCTTGTCTAAAAGAATGTTGTTCTCGGTCGAACCGTCAAATTCACAAATGTTCAAAACCGGCTTTTCCCAATGGATCCCGTCCTTACTTTCGGCATAACATACCACAACCGGATGTCCGAACGGCTCAAAACCGAGGTAATACATACGGTATAGTCCGTCATCAACCAAAATGTTATGATAGTCGCAGCTGTTGCCCTCCCACGGTTTATCGTGCGTGATTACCACGTTCTTTCGAACCGGGTGATGCAAGAGAAATTCCGCCGTGGTTCGTGCGTCGTTTACAAGCGTTCCGTCAAAAAAGCACTCGCGTTTGCCTGTCAAATCAATCATCGTTCTGCCCTCGTTTTTCTTAGAATTATCGGAATATCAGCGAATACAGATCCGCGTCCTTCTCTGCGGTTTGAAAGATCCATCATGACAAAACCTCTCCTTAAATAAATTGCATAATATTTTTTGTTATTTGCTTTCTGTTTTATTATTTGCTTTCTGTTGTTCGTCATACAGGCTATGTACCTTGACAAACGCCATACAAGTGCATATAAAAGAATAGATCGAGTAACCGAGATAGGTCACCTGCTCCGGCGTTTCTTTTAACATGACGGCATACAATAAAATTGAACCGACACCGCCCAAAAGCATCGTAGCCGTATATTCGTAATAGGACAGCATGGTAAGCACCGTCGAAACCGTTCCCAAAACGGTTACCGCCGTATCCAATTCACGGAAGCTCGAATCGGTTTCCGAAAGGAAGAAACAGATAAGAATCCAGGCAAGCACAGAACCGGCGATGAGAATCGCACGTTTGCCCGCCGACAGTCTTTTTAAGACCGTGGAATTGCCCCACGGCTTTTTATTCCAAAGAACAAATGTAATCAGCTGCAGCGGACAGGACATGAAAAGGGCGCTCGCCGCCGACGCGTACAAATGATAATACAGAAACACCGCCGCATAAATGATGGAATTGATTCCGCCGATGAGCGGCGCGTACCGATTGACATTTGATTGCAGTAATCCCACAATGAGGGAAATATATAACGGGATCATTCGCAGAAAAGACTGCTTAAACAGAATGCCCGAAACCGTTAAAAACAGAAACGTAACCAATATCAGAACAGCTTTTAATATATTTTCTTTTTTTATCGTCTTAAAACTCGTTTGCATAGGTACTCCCCAACTTGAATATCTTGCTGTGTTAATTTTTTACTAACATTTTCATTGATATAACTATATCACAATTTAAACCGGGTGTAAATCACTTGCTCGGTCAACTTTTGGGCGGTATGTCCGTTTTTTGTACTGCCGCGTTGACAAAACGGGAATTTTGGGTTATACTTAAGGCAAAGAAACCCCAACCAAAACCGGAATTTCGTAAAGCGCGAGGGCATATCGATGAGCAAACAGGTCTTTTTTGAAAACTCCTACGAAAACACCGTCCATGCGGAAAATATCTGTTTTTCGGCCGTCATCCGTGCCGTTACCGAGGACAAGAACAGCAAGCCGAACTTTATTGAGCGAAGCCAGTTGGAAACCATGCACAAGCACGCCTATACGGAATTATTCATCTGCTTTGATTCCGGCATCAACGTAAAAACACTCGACCGGTGTCTGCACCTGTCTCCGGGCGAGCTGCTCATCATTCCGCCCGGAATCGTTCACACCAAACTGCCCAGCAATTCCAAATGGGCGTCGATTGCCATTTCCTACAGCAAAATCAACGCGCCGAAATGTCACGGTTTTTTCGAAAAAATCGATAAAATATGCAAAAAACCGACCGCACACATTTTAGAACTAAAACCGGAGACCGAAGCCGCTTTGCACGAGCTTTTATATAAATACGGCGTTGAAAAAAGCGCAACTGCCTTGGAAATACTCACGATGCTTGAAATTCTTTTGCGGATCAGCACTACGTATCGGGCAGATTCCGCCCATGAAAATTCCTCCGACGGCCCTTATGACCGGGATGTGGCAAAGCTATTTCGCTTGGAAGAAATTCTCTCCGACCGCTTCGTGGAAGGGATTCGGCCGAAAGAGGCGGCGCAGCTGTTATTCATCAGCGAACGGCAGCTCACACGTATCATTCAAAAAAATTTCGGTATGTCCTTTCATGAGCTGATAACGGAATACCGCATTAAAACAGCTTGCCAAATGTTAAGTAGCACAAAGCTTACCGCCGAAGCCATCGGCAGTGCGGTCGGCTTCAACAACAAATCCGCCTTTTATACCGCATTTAAAAAAAAGGTCGGCGTAACGCCGTTAGAATACCGCAAAATGAATGTATAAGAAAAAAACCGCCCTCTCAAAAGTCAAGCCGAAAAGGCTGACACTTGAGAGGGCGGTTTTCTATGGGGGATATAGGCGTCAATATGTCGGAGATGTTCCGGCATAGGACTTTGGCAAAAATAGGTGTCGGATGGCTCTTTTAACCTGCTTCTGAGGTCGAAACGAATTTGGAATAACGGTTAAGCAGCGTGTCGAAATCTTCTCTGGCAAGATCAGCGTCCGGCTTTTGATAAAACGAATCCGTTTTCATAATTAATCCGATTTGTTCCGCATATTTCCACGTAAGCGACAAGTCGATGAATGTTTCGTCTGCTTTTATGCCGCGTACCATAAAGGCTACACATTCAGAAACGGTAACCACATCGTATCCCAAAAAATACAACTTATCATCATACGGTATAAAAAATTCTTCCGGTATTTCATTTCCTTGCTGATCAATAAAAATACGTGCTTTCCGATTATATGTAAATAGTGTTTCTCTTGTGTATCCTCGTTCTTTGCGTAACTGTTTCCATATCTTTTCATTCTTATCATTTAGTTTTTGCGCCTCTATTTTTGTGTAATATCTTCCGTAAGCAATGTCATTGAAGCTTGCTACTTCAACATATCCATCTTCAAGGCGGGTCATATATCCATGACGAATATCCTTCATCGGAAAAAAGTCGAAACTATAGTAAAATGTTGTCACTTGTGCTTGTGCCTCTTCCTCATAACCAAGTAACTGCATAACGTCCATTAAGCAGGATATTCTGGATACAGAAACATTTTCAGTACCTAATGTATCGGAATAGACGGTTGAAGACAGCAACAGCATTGCCAATAACACCGGTGTCCATTTGACTTTACGAAATAACTCTTTCATTTTACTTTTTCTCCTATTGTTTAGTAACGAAATCTTAATGGTAACAGATTTTCAGCTCTTAAGGCATTTTCTGTATACGTATTTCCGTATTTCCGGTAAACGCAGCTGTCGTATGCTTCATCCGGCAATTAAGAAACCGGAGATATATCCCTCTCAAACCAATATTTCAAAAGCAGCTGGACAAACCCATTCATCGTAGAATCCCTATCGCCGGTATAAAACATAAAGGGTCTGTTCTTATAGTCTTTGAAGAAAAATGTATATAAATAGTACCGGTCGTTATAGTCTTGCTCCATCACAGAAGCATCGAGCTGCATGGTATAGGAAACCGTCGCACTGCCTTCGACCTTTGTTCCGCCGTAAACCGCCGCCGTTCCGGGTTCGCAAACGGCATTTTGGTTCATGCAATTCAAAACATTCCACAGATTGAACGTTCCTGCCGCATTAAAATAATAATCCGGCTGAAGCAGCACATAGTCAAAAATGGTGGTGCGATTTACGATCATTCCTGTACGTTTCAGACTTTCCGGTTCTGACTCTACATAACAAGGCATCCAAATGAGCTTCTTTCCCTCGTTCGTAACCACGGTATCCATGGACATCATTGCCCTCACCATCGGGTTGCCAAAACCGTTTTCCGCCATCGTTTCATCGAAGGGCGTATAATACGGCAAAAGTGCATCGTTTGTCCAATAAAAGCCGCGGATATTCTGATTCCAAACGTCTGTACCGAGCTTGGTTTTCAGGTCGTTCAGGTACAAAGTAAACGGTTCAACGTATTTTTCGCTGAAAGACGGAAACACGATCAACGGGAACGGCAGCCAGATAACGGCATTCGGATTCATGGAAACGATCCGATTCGTCAGAGCCACGACATCATCGGCTAACGTTTCCAATGTGAGCTTGGGAGAAATCGCGTCTCTGGTGGATGGGCCTGAGCCATAAGCTGTACCGTATCGATACAGCTTCGGGTCCAAATGGGTGTTGATTCTGTAAATATTGGAGGACGGAGTGACTAACTTGCTTTTTTGCTCCCGAATCGAGTTGATTAATTCCATGTTCTCGTATATCTTCGGATCGAGATGGGTAAAAATCTCGGTGACATAAGGAGCGAATGTCATCTGTTTGCCGTCCGCGGTCGTAGCAGTGATCATATTCCCTTTCAGAAGATACTGATAGTCTTTTTTGATTTGCTCAAAATCCTCAGCATTGTTTATCAAATCAAGGCTCAAATTATCAATATCCGTTTGAGAAACGATTTGCGTCTGCGACGCGCCATAGGTGTTGTAGGGCGTGTTGCCGGATGAAAGCACAAACTCATCTGTATAGCTTAAAAACGCGGCAAGATCGCTGTCGTCATATTCCGGATACCGGGTGGACGCGGTGACTGAGTCATATCCGACGAACAAGAGCTGCCCGTGCGGCGAATCCGAGAAAGAAGCTGCCGCGGAAATGTCCATTTTCGAAGCCGAAGCAGCTAAAGTCGGAACAAACAGGCTGAAAACGAGTGTCAGTGCCAAAAATACGGAAAGGTTCTTCTTCATTGGTTTTTCCTCAACTTTCTTGTTATATTTTTTTCTTTTCCGTTCTGATACTTTTGTCAGGATAACAAACGCTTCGGGAGCTTCATTCCTTTTGTTCGACGCGCAGCGTCCCGAAAAAGTTCCCAAAATGTTTCTGGTTTTTCTATATTTTTCCATTTTTTCAAAAAGCATGCCCGTCGGCTGCGTCTGATTCGCGCTTTTGGCTGGTGTCCTCTTTTTTCATTCTTTCCAAAACCATGTGTTTCCGCCATCCTCGGAAGCCAAATACAGCAGTTGTTTTTCGGACAGAGTATCGAGCATGAACGGATAGACGTCATCCTCCGCGGACAAGCCACTGGTTACGGGGATTAACGAATACCGGTTCGACCATGCGTAAGGCGGCTGTATGTCCACACGCTTCCACGACGCGCCGGCATCAAAGGTAGCATACAGTTCAAAGCCGCGTTCCGTTGGCGTGCGCAAGCTGACAAAGCCGACCGTATCCGAAGCAAACACCGCGCCTGTCACGATTCCGCCATGCACGATGTCGAAATAATACATTTCCGTGTTCTCCGTCTCAGAGAACGTATACAGATTCACCGCAGAAGAATGGAAGGTTGGCTTTGACGCGGCATATACCCACGTTAACTTCCCGCTTTTTCCGCAATAGAAATCCGCCGCGACCGTATCGGCCGCTTTCGCCGGTTCATCCGACGGATTCAAGAACCCCGAAAGAGTTTTCGCCGCAACGCTCGTCACATAGGCACCGTCATTTGTATATAAGTCGATTTTTTCGCTGTCGGAATCATGGGTATAGCCCACATACGGGCCGCCGGTTTTAGCCTTTTCTGGCTTTGCTTCTTTTGGGTAAAACGAAAAAAGCAATGCGGCAAGCATAACGCTGGAAATAAGCAAGAAAACCGACGCGCAAATTCTGTGTTTGAACATAGTCGAAAACCTTTCCGGACGTTTGCCGACGCTTAGGACAACGCCTGTACTTCAGTCCGCTGTTTTTTGTTTTCCAACCGCTTTTTCAGAGGGCATCTTTATTGAATTTTATTCGATCGTTTCCGCCATATGGATCAAATCCTCTTTTGTAAGTTCCGGCACGTGCGCGTCGAGCGTATACGCATATGCACCGTCGCTCCAACTTAACGAATAAGTTTTCTGATTGTTTCGGAACATCAGCATGGCGGGTCTATCGCTGATGGTTATAGGCTCAATCTCCGTATCTTCATTGTCAAACCATGCTTCACCGTCAAGGATTTCCTGCGTATAAGTGAGGAGCTTCGTCCCGTTTTTTCGGTAAATCACACAGCGCATGGAGGCAGTCTCCAACACCACCTGCTTCTCCCAGCCTTGCTCCGAACAGGATGGCTCTTTGATCGCTTCGAGCTGTTTGGGCGGCTGTGTTTCGGTGACATAGGAAACCGATAAATATTCGTCAAAAAATCGGACGATGGTGTCCCAAAGCGTGGTTCTGACCGCCTCCACGCTCATAACGGCGGCAAAGGAAAGCGAGCAGGCAATTAAAACAGCCGCGGCGATGCGCCGTCCGTATTGGAAAAACGTGCCGAATTCCCGGCTGCGTCTTTCCCGGTTGATGCTTCTTTGCACTTTGGTATCGAGCGACCGTGGGCGTTTGACAAGCGAGAGCGAGCCGTTTTGGTATAATTCCACGTTTTTTGAAAGGAGAACGCTGCCGGATAACAGGATAAGCGCGTCTAATTTATCGTTCTTTAACATTTGCCGTTCAACTCCTTATCTAAGATCGTTTTTAGCTTTCTTCGTGCCTTGAATAACCGCGCTCGGACAGCCGCATCGCTGATTCCCAAAAAATCGGCGGCCTCCACGCACGAATATCCGCACATATAGACTAAGTTTATCGCATTTTGCATATCTTCGGTCAAGGTAAGCAGTGCGTTTCTTACGATTTCACATTCTTCCTTTCGTATGACCATATCTTCCAAAGCGAACGCTTCATCCTCAAAATCCGGCAGGACAAACTCGTCTGACGCTTCGTCTTTATAACGGCAGTCGATCTCATATTTTGAAAGCTTTTTCTTTTGATTGTACTTGTCAATGGCCTTGTTCCGCACAATGCTCTTTATACAGATAACCACCATATTACAGACAGTTTCGTCAGCAGTTTCTTCAAATTTCGACAGGTATTTCATGATTTTGCACATGGCGTCATTGACAGCGTCCTCGGCGTCTTGCCGATGTTTCAGAACGCCATATGCCACCGAATACATATAATCCCCGTATTTAAGATATAGTTTCTCGACAAACGACCGGTCATCCTCCGTGAGTGCCGACAGCATAATTTCAAAACACATTGTTTTTTGCTCCTTACACATATAATAACCGTGTTACGGCTGATTTCGTTAGCGGCTTTTTCAAATTTTTACAAAAATCGTACAACAGGCTTCCGTTTCCGTATTGGTTATTATCGATCGTTTACCACAATACGGCGTTTTTTTCAACTCGGATGAAAAAACGGTATCATGGACACATTTCTCAATATAAATGCGGAGAACGATGTTACAGCAAACCGTAACGATTTCATTTTCCAAAACAAACCAATCCCCAATTTGTATAAAACTCCTTTGGCTTACAGAAAATACAGCTGTACCGCAAAAATGAAAACAAAGGAGTTTATTATATATGAAAGCTACCGGAATAGTCAGACGGATTGACGATTAAGTTATAATAGGAGCAAGGTCAGAAAGCCTTGAAAACACTGGTGTTTCGCTGATTT
>URCT01000080.1 GCA_900546385.1 uncultured Eubacteriales bacterium
TGGCAACTTTTTGCACGTCCGAGCAGAAAGTTTGTCCCTGCCGGGACGGCACACTGCGTGTGCTTTTTTTTCGCCGCCCTTGGCGGCAGTTCCCGGCATTTCCTGCCGGAAACTTTTTTCAGCTTTTTGATGACTCAAAAAGCCGAATGCGCCGACAAAAAAGAAATCGCTTTTTTGTCGGCTTCTTTTTGTGCAATTTACAAATAAACTCTTGCAATTTGTCATGAGTTTTGCTATAATAGCTTAAACTATGGATAAGAATGACTTTTCTTGCCGTAAAACCGTATTTTTTCGCTATCATATCCGGAAAGGACTGGAACTCCAATGCCTAAATACAAACGCGTCTTATTAAAACTGTCAGGCGAAGCACTTAAAAACGCCTCCGACAAGGGAATCATCGATTTCGACTTCACCGCTAAGGTGGCCGAACAAATCAAACGCTGCACCGACGAGGGCGTTTCGTTCGGACTCGTTATCGGCGGCGGCAACATCTGGCGCGGCGCCGGCAAGGATATCGACCGCACACGTGCCGACCATATGGGAATGCTTGCTACCGTTATCAATTCGCTTGCCGTGCAGACGGTGCTTGAAGAACATGGTGTTCCGACGCGTGTCATGACGGCACTGCAAATGAATCAGATCGCCGAACCCTATATCCGCAACCGCGCCGTCTCCCACCTTGAAAAGGACAGAGCCGTTATCATCGGCTGCGGCACGGGCAACCCCTATTTTTCCACCGACACGGCGGCGGTTTTAAGAGCGGCTGAAATCGGCGCGGATGTTGTGCTGTTTGCCAAGAATATTGACGGCGTCTATACGGCAGACCCCAAAAAAGACCCGAATGCCAAGAAAATCGATGAAATGACGTATGATGATATTATCCACCATGACCTCGGCGTCATCGACAGCACCGCCTCTTCGTTCGGCCGCGACAATAAGCTGCCCATCATCATTTTCGGCTTGAATGACCCGGAAAACATTTATAAAGCCGTCTGCGGCGAAAAAATCGGCACGATTGTCCGCAATTAAAGTAAGATTTTATTTGGAAAGGAAATACTACTATGAAACTCGAACTCAAGGAATTTGAAGAAAAAATGAAAAAGTCCGTTGCCGGACTCGAAAGCGAATATGCCACCATCAGTGCCGGCCGCGCCAGCGCGTCGGTTCTCGACCGCGTACAGGTCGAATACTTCGGCAGCAATATGCCGGTCAACCAGGTCGCTGAAATCAAGATGCCCGATCCGCGTACGCTCGTTATCTCGCCGTGGGACGCTTCCTGCTTAAAGAACATCGAAAAGGCCATCCTTGCTTCCGACCTCGGTATCAATCCGCAGAACGACGGCAAGGTCATCCGTCTTGCTTTCCCGCAGCCGACCGAGGAACGCCGCAAGGAGCTTGCCAAGAAGGCTGAAAAGTTTGCCGAAGAATGCAAGATCGCCGTAAGAAACGTGCGCCGCGACGCCAACGAAAAGGCCAAGGAAATGAAGAAGAATGGCGACATGACCGAGGATGAACAAAAGGCTTCCGAAAAGCAGGTGCAGGATCTGACCGACAAATATGTGGCCAATATCGATAAGGTTGCCGAAGCCAAGAAGAAAGAGATCATGACGGTCTGATGTTCCCGTTTTTCAAGAAAAAAGAACCCGAAATTCCCGAACGCGTGCCGAAGCACGTGGCGTTTGTGCTCGACGGCAACGGCCGTTGGGCGACCAAGCGCGCCCTTCCGCGCACAGCCGGACATAAAGCCGGCGCGACCAAATTTGAGGAAATCACCGAAATCTGCCATGACGCCGGCGTGGAAACCATCACGGCGTATGCCTTTTCGACCGAGAACTGGAAGCGTTCCAAAGAGGAAATCGACGGCATTATCGCACTGCTTGACACGTATCTTGACGATTTGATCGAGATCAAGTATAAGAAGAATATCCGTCTTCGCGTACTTGGCGACAACACGGCGTTTCCGGATTATATTCAGGAAAAAATTCGGATAGCCGAGGAAAAGACCGCGCCGAATAAGTATAACTTAAATCTGTGCTTAAACTACGGCGGCCGTGCGGAGTTATGTCATGCGTTCAACCGTTTAATTGAGCGCGGTTTTACGCACGTGACGGAAGAGGATATTGCGTCGGAGCTGTATACCGCGCCGACGGGCGATCCGGACATCATCATCCGCACGGGCGGCGACACGCGGCTTTCGAATTTTTTGCTGTGGCAGGCGTCGTATGCGGAATTGTATTTCACGCCGACGTTATGGCCGGATTTCTCGAAAGAGGAATTGTATGAGATTTTCCGCAAGTTTTCCAAGACCAACCGCCGCTACGGCGGCTACGCGGAGGCCGCGCCGCAAATATCGCGTGAAGATTTAGCGAAAAAGAAATGATTTCTGCACGCGCAGACCGTTCCGCCGCGTCGGCATAAACGCCACCGCCGCGGCTCGGAGAAAGCGGAAAGCGCAGAGCTGATGCGGAAGCCGCGCCGCAATTACCGCGCGAAGATTTAGCGGAAAAAGCGGAAAAGAAATAAAGCAAGCGGCCGTTTGACGCGGTGCGCCTATTTTGGCAAATCCCGGTATCACGTATCCGTAAGCGGTACGACAACAAGGATGTGACGAATTGAAACAGCGGATTATTACAGGAGCGATTTTTGCGGCACTTGTTATGGTGGTGCTGTTCTTCTCGCATACATGGGTGTATCCGGCGGTGATTTTGCTTTTGAGCATTGTCGGCGCGTCGGAAATGTTACGGTGCGTCGGCGTTTGGAAAGAGCTGCCGCTCAGTGTGCCGAGTATGCTGTATGCGGCGGTATGCCCGATTCTTGCCATGGAATACCGGTACGGCGTTCTCATGGCGGCCACCATGGGCTACCTGTTTATCATGCTGTTTATGCTGGTGTTTGCGCATGAAAAGGTCAACACCGAACGTGCCTGCACGGCGTACACCATGATTGTGTATATCACCATTTGCTTTGTGTGTCTCATCCGGCTTCGCTATGTGACCACCGAGACCGGCATGGACACCGGCCGCATGGTGGGGCAGTACATCTATTTACTGGTCTTTATTGCCGCGTGGATCACCGATACGTTCGCTTATTTTACCGGCGTGTTTTTCGGCAAGCACAAGCTTTGCCCGAAGATCAGCCCCAAAAAGACGGTGGAAGGCTCGCTCGGCGGCATCGCCTTTTGCGTGCTTGCGTTTTTGATTTACGGGTTTGCCATTTCGCGGATGTTCTCGCTTGAGCCGAACTATGCAGGCCTTGCGGCAGTCGGCCTTGTTATGTCGATTCTGTCGCAGATCGGCGATCTTTTGGCATCGGTCATCAAGCGCACGTATGGCGTGAAGGATTACGGCAAGCTGTTTCCGGGACACGGCGGCGTGCTTGACCGGTTTGACAGCGTGCTGTTATTAGCGCCGTTTCTGTTGGCACTGGTGGAGGATGCGCAGTTTTTGCAGCTGATTTTCCGGGTTGCCGCACAATAAATTTGTTTTGATTCTGTTCGAGCCTGCCCTTTCCCGGCAGGCTCGACGCAAAGTGCTATAAAAATATGTATGTAAGGAAAGAATTATGATAAAGCTTGTGGTATGCGATATTGACGGAACGCTTCTCGAAAAGGGAGCGTCGGTGCTGTCGGAGGAAACGGCCGACGCGCTTGGCGCGCTTGTTTCTGCCGGAAAAAAGGTGGCTCTTGCTTCGGGCCGCTCGTATTACAGTATGCGGCGCGTGACCGAGCACCTGCCGTTTGCCGATGCGTTATATTATATCTGCGACGACGGCGCGATTTGCGTTTATGGCGGAAAAACGCTGTATCACAAGCCGTTATCCATCGAAAATCTATTGAAATTCGACCGTAATCCGGCCTATTCCGGCTGTCCGGTGTTATATTTTTCGGACACGTTTTCCTATGTGACCGGTGCGACGCCGGAATTTTTGGAGTTGATCAAAGAAAACGGTGTAGATGCGGTGCATCCGATTTCCGGCATTTACGAGATCAAGGAGCCGATCTACAAAATCGGCGTTTACGGCGGCATTAACCGTCCCGAGCCGCTCCTGCCGCAGCCGTTTGACCTGCGCGTTTGCTATCATGCGGACGGGTGGCTTGAATATGCGTCGCGCTTTGCCGACAAGGGACTTGCCGTGTCGGATCTGCAAATGCGGTTGTATTTATCCAAATTCGACACAGCCGCGCTCGGCGACGGCGAAAACGACCTTACGATGTTTGCCAAGGCGAAAGTTGCGTTTGCCAGACGCGGCGGTCATGAGGGTTTAGAAGCGGCGGCGACCGACACGTTTGCGCCGGGCGAAGCGGCAGACGTGTTAAAAAAATTAGCGGACAAATAAAGCCGCCGATGTGCCGAAAGGACGGATAAAGCGGATGATCTATTTGATTGCCGGTGCTTCTCATACGGGAAAGACGCTGTTTGCTCAAAAACTTCTTGAAACATATCATTACCCGTATTTGTCGATCGACCACCTGAAAATGGGGCTTATCCGAAGCGGCAACACGCCGCTTACGCCGTGCGACGCGGACGATGCTCTCACGGCCTATTTGTGGCCGATCGTGCGCGAGATGGTCAAGACGGCCATCGAGAACGGCCAAAACCTGATTGTGGAAGGGTGCTATATCCCGTTTGACTGGGAAGCGGATTTTGAGCCGAACTATCGGGAGCATATCCGGTATGTTTGCTTGGTCATGAGCGAAAACTATATTCGGAATCACTTTGACGATATCCGAAACCACGCGGACACCATCGAAAAACGGTTGGACGACAGCGGTCTTACGATGGAGAGCGTTTTGGCAGACAATGAACACAATCTGGCGATGGCAAACAAATATCACCTTCGCGTGGCCTATATCGACGAAGCTTACGAAATCAAGCTGTAAAGGCACGGTGTTTTACGAAAAGTATCGAAAAGCTGCCTTTGTTAATATCCGTTGCTTGCGGCAACGGGCATTTTTCCGTATACTAAGGGCAATAACAAAGAAAAGAGGTTATTCCCGATGTTAAGTGAAAACATACGAAATTTCCGAAAAGCCAAAGGGCTTTCCCAAGAAGAGCTTGCCGCAAAGCTAAATGTGGTGCGGCAGACGGTTTCCAAATGGGAGACGGGCTTATCCGTGCCGGATGCCGAACTGCTTGTGGCTTTGTCGGAGATACTTGAAACGCCGGTGGGCGTTCTGCTCGGTGAAACGGCGGTACTTCCGGAAACCGACGACATCAAGGCGATTGCCGAAAAGCTGGAAAGCATCAATTTACTGCTTGCAAGGCAGAAAGAAACGCGCCGAAAAACGCTTCATCTGTTTTTTGTGCTTTTCGGCGTTGGTACGGCGCTTCTTTTTGCTTTACTTGTCCTTTGGAAAAGCCCCTATTTGAATTGGGATTATGCCGACCCGGAAACCGCCGTTTTCGGCGCAGCATTCCATGCGGCGGAATATGTGTTTGTGCGCGCGCTGCCGTTCCTTTTGGCAGGTGCTGCGGCCGGTGCATGGCTGACGCGCAAAAACAGACGGTAAGCGGCTGCGCCGGAGACGGCCGAAACGGCCTTTGTGAAAAACAGGAGGAGAAAACGATGCAATACAATCAAACGATTACTTTGAAAAACGGAAAGCAGGCGCTTCTTCGAAACGGTACGGCGGCTGACGGTGCCGCAGTTCTCGAAAACTTCAATCTGACGCACGCAGAAACCGATTTTTTGCTCTCCTATCCGGATGAAAAAGGGTTTACAACGGAGCAGGAAGCAAACTTTTTAGATGAAAAGGAAAAAAGTGCAAACGAAGTGGAGATCGTCGCCTTTGTGGATGGCAAAGTGGCCGGAACAGCCGGGATTGACGCGGTCGGCAGTCGGTGCAAGGTGAAGCACCGTGCCGAATTCGGCATCAGCATTGCCAAAGACTATTGGGGCTTAGGTCTTGGCAGAGCGTTGACAGGAGCGTGCATTGCGTGCGCCAAAGAGGCTGGCTACACGCAGCTGGAGTTAGACGTTGTGGCGGAAAACGAAAGTGCGCTTGCCTTATACCGGAAGGTCGGCTTTGTGGAATACGGACGGAATCCGAGAGGCTTTTATTCTCGGATAAGCGGCTACCAAGAGCTTGTTTATATGCGGCTTGAGCTGTAATCCGGCCACAGAACCGCACCATTCGATTTCGAAAAGGAACGATTATGAAAAAACTATTAGTTGTTGACGGAAACAGTATCTTAAACCGCGCTTTTTACGGCGTGCGTCCGCTCACCACGCGCGACGGACGCAACACGAATGCCATTTTCGGCTTCATCAATATGCTGTATAAGCAGCTCACCGACCTAGAGCCGGACTATGCCGCCATCGCTTTTGACCTGAAAGCACCGACCTTTCGGCACAAGGCGTGCGACTATTACAAGGCAACGCGCAAAGGGATGCCCGAAGAGCTTGCCGAGCAGTTAGAGCCTGCCAAAAACATCGCGCGTCTTATGGGCTTTCACGAGCTGTCGCTTGAGGGTTACGAAGCCGACGATATTTTAGGCACGCTTTCCATGCTGTCGGATGAGCACACGCACGCGTATTTGATGACCGGCGACCGCGATTCTTATCAGCTTATCACCGACACCACGTCGGTTTTATACGTTTCCACCAAAGAAACGACCATTTGCGGCAAAGAGAAAATCGCCGAGCTGTACGGCGGTCTTGCGCCGCACGATTTGATCGATGTGAAAGCGCTTATGGGCGACACGTCCGACAACATTCCCGGCGTTCCCGGAATCGGCGAAAAGACGGCGGTGTCGCTCATTGCCCGTTTCAGCTCGCTCGACGGCGTTTATGCGGCACTTGACGAAGGAAATCCCGAAATCAAGGGTGCGGTCAAAACCAAGCTTGAAAACGGAAAGGATTCGGCGTATGAAAGCCGCTTTTTGGCGGAAATATGCAAAACCGTGCCGCTTGGGCTTACGCTGGACGACCTTGCCTACACCGGCATGGACGCGGCTGGCCTTTTGCCGGTTTGCCGCGATTTGGAACTAAACAGCATTATAAGCCGCCTAAAGCTCGAAGAGCTTTCCGGAAAGGCGAAAAAGGCCGCAGACAATCTCTCTTTGTTCGACACACCGGTTGAGAGCCTTACGGCAGCATTGGCCGATGCGTTCCCGGCACCGGGCGGCGAGCCGCTTTTCGTGCATTGGGACAAGGACGCGCAAAAGCTGTATTTCGGAACGGCGGCAGACGATGCGGTGTTTGTGCTTCGCGGCACGCCCGACAAGGCGGTGCTTGCGGAGCTGCTTGAAAACCCGTCGCGCCGCGTGGTGCTTCACAATCTCAAGGACTGGTGTCTTGCCGCTTCCGCGTGGGATGTAGAGGTGAAAAACTGCGTGTTCGACGTGCTTCTTGCGTCGTATGTGGCGGATCCTTCGAGTGTCGTTGGTGCGGATACGCTTGCCGCTTATGCCGGTGTTCTCGGCGTTGACCCGAACGACCGGGAGCAGAAAGCCGTGCTTTCGGTCATGGGACTTCGCAAGGCGTATGCCGACTTACTGCCGGTGATTGAAAGAAACGGCCAAACGGCGTTGTTATATGACATTGAGATGCCGTTATCGCACGTGCTTGCGCAAATGGAGCGCGTCGGCTTCAAGCTCGACCGCGAGGGACTTGCCGCCTTTTCCGCGTCGCTTGACGCGCGGCTTGACGCCCGAAAAGAGAGCATTTACAGCTACGCCGGCGGCGAATTCAACATCAATTCCACCAAGCAGCTTGCGGTCGTGCTTTTCGAAACGCTCGGTCTTCCGGCAGGGCGCAAGACCAAGAGCGGCTATTCGACCGACGCCGAAACGCTCGAACATTTACGTCCGTATCATCCGATCATCGATGAAATTCTCGAATACCGCCAAGTCGCTAAATTAAAGAGCACCTACACCGACGCGCTTCTCGACGTTGCCGACGAAAACGGCCGCATCCATACCAATTTCAAGCAAGCCTTTACGCTCACCGGCCGTCTTTCGAGTGCCGAGCCGAATTTGCAGAACATTCCCATCCGCACGGAGGAAGGACGCGAACTGCGCCGCTTCTTTGTGCCGCAAAGCGACGATTACGTTCTCATTGACGCCGACTATTCCCAGATCGAACTGCGGCTTATGGCGGCTATGAGTGGCGACGAAAACATGATCGAGACCTACCGAGAGGGCAAGGACATTCACACGTCCACCGCCTCGCAGGTGTTCGGCGTTCCGGAGGACGAAGTGACCTCCGACCTGCGCAAAAAGGCAAAAGCGGTCAATTTCGGCATTATTTACGGCATTTCCGACTTTTCGCTTGCCGGCGATATTCACGTTTCGCGCAAGGAAGCCGGCGATTATATCCGGTCGTATTTTGCAAGGTATCCGAAAGTGAAGGAATATCTCGATAACGCCATTGCTTCAGCACGCGAGAAAGGCTATTCCGAAACGTTATACGCACGCCGCCGGTATATTCCGGAGCTGACGGCCAAAAACAAAAATATGCAAAATTTCGGCGAACGCGTTGCCATGAATGCACCGATCCAAGGCACGGCAGCCGATATCATCAAAATCGCCATGATCCATGTGGCTAAGCGGTTAAAAGAAGAAAGTCCTGCGTCGCGGCTCGTGTTGCAGGTACACGACGAACTGATTGTGGAAGCACCGAAAAACGAGCGTGAGAAGGTCGAAACGCTGCTTGTCGAAGAAATGGAACACGCCGCAAGCCTGGCCGTGCCGCTTGAAGTATCGGCCGGTTTCGGTTCGACGTGGTATGACGCGCATTCTTAAGTGACGGAAAGGAAACCATCATGAAATTAACGTTACTCGGCTCGACCGGTTCGATCGGCACACAGGCCATCGATGTGGCACTGCATTTGGGACTTACGGTAGAGGCGCTGTCGGCGCATTCCAACGGGAAGCTGCTTGAGGAGCAGTTACGCCGGACGGGCGCACGCGTCTGCGCTATGGCGGACGAAGCGGCGGCCAAGGACTTAAAAGACCGCACGCGCGATCTTTCGGTCGAGATACTTGCCGGAGAAACGGCGGCGGCCGAGCTTGCCGCGCGTCCAGGCTCGGATACGCTTCTCAACGCCATTATCGGCTTTTCCGGAATGCTGCCGACGCTAAAAGCCATTGAAAGCGGCAAGAACATTGCCATCGCCAACAAGGAAACGCTTGTGGCGGCCGGTGAGCTTGTCATGCCGCTTGCGCGTGAAAAGGGCGTACACATCCTGCCGGTGGACAGCGAACACTGTGCCATCCACGAAGCGTTGCACGGCAACGACAAAAAGACGGTGAACCGGCTGATCATCACCGGCTCGGGCGGCCCGTTTTTTGGCTATACGCGTGAGCAGTTGGAGGCTGTTACGCCCGAACAGGCGTTGAAGCATCCGAACTGGAGCATGGGCAAGGGCATTACGGTTTACAGCTCGACGCTGGTCAACAAGGGACTCGAAATGATTGAAGCCATTCGGCTGTTTGATATGCCCGAGGACAAGGTGGACATTCTCATCAACCGGCAGAGTATCATTCATTCGCTGGTCGAGTTTATCGATCATTCCATGCTTGCCCAGCTTGCCGTGCCGGATATGCGGCTATGCATTCAATATGCGTTAACCTATCCCGAAAAGCTGCCGGGACTTACACCGCCGCTCGACCTTGCGAAGGTCGGAACGCTGACCTTCGCAAATGTGGACAACGAGACCTTCCCGTCGGTGAACATGGCACGGCGTGCCGTGCGGCGCGGCGGTATCAGTCCGTGCGTCTACAATGCGGCCAACGAGACGTGCGTCGACCTGTTTTTGGCGCGCAAGATCAAGTATACCGACATTTTCACGCTGATTGATGCGGCGTGCGAGCATTTTGGCGCAGGCGACGGCGTTCTTACGCCGGAAAAGATCGTTTGTGCCGACCGGGATGCCAGAGAGTTTGTTAAGGCGCAGATATAGTAAAAAATCCGTCCGGTTTTATGCGGACGGATTTTTGTGCCTGTTAAGCAGGAGGAGCTGACGCGTTATTGTGCGTCAGCCGGGTTTGTGCCGGTATCGGCGGCAGAATCGGGCTCGGTCGGTTCGATTGTGTTCGGCTGCGGCTGCGGCTCGGCCGGCGTTTCTGCGGCGGCTTCGGGCTTATCGGTTCGAAGCGCATCGTAAAGTGCCGCGTCGGTCAACATGGTATAAGGAGCGACCCAGAATAATCCGAGAAGTCCGATCGTAAAGATGTTTAGGAGATTCCACAGAATGAAGCTGAGGTCGAGCACGAAAGCATCCCACTTGTTGCTGTCCATCATGGCTTTGCTTGCCGCAAAGGCTTCATCTTTGCTCATTTCGGGATGGTCTGCCAAAAGATACGGAATCATGCGGTATTCATAGCTTTTGACAATGCCGGGGATAACAAAGAGAAGCGACCAAAGGGCGGTGAATAGATCTGTTAAAAACAGCACATACACGTTTCTTTTGTAGTTTTTCTCAAAGCCGATTCCGATGTTAGAAAGATTTCCGTTGTTGTTCAAAGCATCCGAAGCGTATTTATAAATGCCGAGCGTCAAAGGATTGATTAACAACAGCTTGATACCGATGCCGACGGCAAAAAGGATGAAAGCGAACAGCCCGAAGAATGCCCAAACCATGCCGGGAATCTCTGCAAAGGAGTAAATAATTGCCCGAGCTTGTTCCGGCGTTTGCAGGGACGCAGGAATCTGTAGCCGGATGTTAAAGCCTCCGCCTCCGGCAAGCAGGGAAAAAAGAAACGCGGCCAAAACGGTCTTCCAATAGCTGCGTTTTACGGCGGCTTTGGCTTTTTCTTTTAAGCCTTTTCTTGTCCACATAAGAAGCTACCTCCGAAAAATATTTATACTTCAATATAGCATAAAAAGCACGGTAAATTGACATAAAATTAAGTATAATCTGTAAATTCTTACAGCGTTTTATCCGACCGGTTTTCGAAAGTCTTGACAGAATGCACGCTTTTTTCTATAATAAGCTAAAGGAGAGATCTGCCATGTTCCAACGACACGAATACAAGGAAATCGGCTATTACACCAGTCCGCTTCTTTCGGAAGCCGGCTTTCGGCATATGTTCTGCACGCGCATGGGCGGCGTGAGCACGGGCGATTTTGCGTCGCTCAACGTCAGCACGGCACGCAAAGACCGAAACGGCTTTACCGATTCGACGCGAAATGTCGAGGAAAACTATCGGCGGATCTTGCGCGCGTTGGCACTTTCGCCGGAAAATGCGTGCGCGGCCAAGCAGGTGCATTCGGACATCGTGTACGCCGTACAGCGCACGGACAGCGGTAAAGGCCTTTTGGAGGATTTTCCGGTGCTTGACGGCTGCGACGGCGTGCTGTTAACGCCCGACTGCGAAGGAATCGACGCGGTGTGCGTCAAAACGGCCGATTGCGTGCCGATTTTGCTTGCCAACCGTGAGACCGGCGCGGTTTGTGCGGTTCATGCCGGTTGGCGCGGCAGTGCGGCGGATATTGTGACAAAGGCGGCAAAAGCACTCGCTCGCGGCCATATGGAACACATTTTGGCGGCAATCGGGCCGTGTATCGGCAGGTGTCACTATGAGGTCGGCGATGAAGTGTATGCGGCGTTTGCGCGGTTATTGCGTTCAAAGGATATTGCTTGCGATATTGACCGCTATGTGCCGTTATTCCCGTCCTGTTCGATGGGCGGCAAGCGTCATGCCGATCTTGCCGGAATCAATCGTGCGCTTTTGGAATACAGCGGCGTTCCTGCGGGCAATATAGAGGTGAGCGGCTTCTGCACCTGCTGCAAAACGGATGAAACGACCGGCGAAAAGCTGTTCTTTTCGCATCGTGCAAGCGGCGGCTTTTCGGGAACCTTTGCCAGCGTGATTTGTGCGCGCAAATAGAGCGGATGCCGCAAAAGGCGTGCCGGATCGGGCAAAAAATAAGAAAGAACGCGGAAATGTTTCTTTGTCGAAAAAAAGCGGCAGATTTTTTTGAAAAAAGTGAAAAAAGTCCTTGACAAATCGCGTTCTCTATGGTATACTACTCAAGCAGTGTTGCGAAGGGTACATCATCCGAAGGCGACAGCCAAAACGGTACGCACAATACAGGGGAATAGCTCAGCTGGTAGAGCAGCGGTCTCCAAAACCGCGTGCCGAGGGTTCGAATCCTTCTTCCCCTGCCAGTTTTCCGGAGCGTTCGGAAAACTTATCAAAAGAAATTTCCGCGGATTTAGCTCATTTGGTAGAGCGCGACCTTGCCAAGGTCGAGGTGGCGGGTT
>URCT01000081.1 GCA_900546385.1 uncultured Eubacteriales bacterium
GCTAACACGCCGTACAGTTGCCGGTAGCTGCCCGCCGTTTCCTGGGCGGTATATCCGGCGTTCGCGCTGGCAACCTCCAAGCTGCCCATGATCCGACGGTATTCCGCGGTGGATTCAACCAGGCTGGATATGCCGCCGATCAGCGACTGCACCGCGCCGGATATTGCACCACCGGCAAAGGCATCCCTTAGACTGTTTGCCCCAGCTTGGGCGTCGGTCCCCATATCATCAAGAGACTGCCCCGCCTTGTCCGCCGCGCTGTATGCCCGGTCCGCAAGGTCCGATGGGTCCGATAGGCCCGACCGGAGCAACCGGTCCGCAAGGTCCGACCGGTCCTGCCGTGATCTTCACGGGCGCAACCGGCGCAACCGGTGCAACAGGTGCAACAGGTGCTGTCGGTCCGCAAGGTCCTGCCGGCCCTGCCGGAGCTGTCGGCGCAACAGGTGCAACAGGTGCAACCGGTCCGCAAGGTCCTGCCGGCCCTGCCGGAGCTGTCGGTGCAACCGGCGCAACCGGCGCGGCAGCCACCAACGACTATGCCTATTTCACCACGCCGGCCACCACGCTTGCGTCCAATGCCGTTATTCCGCTGACGCTTACCGACGCTGAGCCCGCATCGACCATCACGTTGGCGAATAACGCCATTGCGCTCCCGGCCGGTCACTATACGGTAACCTATTCCTTTGACGGCATCGGCGGAGCGGTTGACACAATAAGCGTCGTTCCGTTTTACAACGGCACGGCAGCCTTAAGTGCCGCACGCCGCTTCAATATCAACACGCAAGGAGCGCTTGCCGCCATTAACGGGGTATTCGCCTTCACCGCCGCCGCAGACACAACCTTATCTTTTACGCTGTCGTATGCCGATGGCGCAACCGTCACCGAGCCGCGCTTTTCGGTTGTTGTTACCAAAATGAGTTAGCCGTTCACTCTATCCCGCGTAAACAGCAAAAAACGCAAGGAGAAATCCTTGCGTTTTTGTATGCCTGTATATAATTTACTTTTATATACAGGTATATTATTCAATCATAAAGTGTTTGCCGTCGTAGTGATACGGAATCCCGAAAACGGCGCATAGCTCCTCGAGGGCGAATGTCGGCAATCCGTCGCGCATGGCCGGCGCATGGGTCAGCGTTTTTTCGTTTCCGTCAAGCAAATACGTGTTCTCGCCGATCGTAAACACCGCTGTCGCGCGGTCGCTTGCCACCGTAAGCCGCGCGTTTTTCCGGTCGTATTCGTGATACAGCTTTAACGCACGGAAAGCCGCATAACCCGGATCAAGCGAAACGAGCATTTTCCCGTCCTGCGCGAAATAGGGACGGAACGCAAGGCGCAGCTTCTCGCCGCCGACATAGACAGCCGGGTCGCCGCCGGCCGGCTCGGTATAGGTCATGAAAGCGATTTCCGCGATTTCAACCGGCGTGCGCACCATATTGTCGATGCGGAGATCGGTGATGTCGCCGCACCACGTTTTCATGGTGCTCATGCAGAACATATAATTGGCAAACGTCTCCGATGCTTCGATTTTTTGTACACCGGTACACTTATTGGATGCCCACCGCTTTTCCGTGTCCGTTAAAAAGGCAATGCGGATGGCGGCATTTTTTTCCGGCGAACGCAAACGCACACGGATATGGGAGAACGAAGCCGCCTTTTCGTTAAAACGCTCCGGCGCGGTGCGGATCGAATAATGCTCGTGTGCGATGGCGGTCGGTGCCAATGTTTTATGTGTACCGGTACACATAAATTCTGCTGCCGCATTATAGGGTTCCCAAAGCTCGTTTTCCGCGCAAGCCTTCGAAAAATCAAAGACGTTAACAAGCGTATTCGCCGCCTGCTCCTCCTCCGACGGTTCGTAACCAAGCCGACGGATCATTACGCGATCCTTCACGCGCAAACGGCAAAGTCGGTCAAGCGCTTCGCCCTGCGGCAGGAGGTTGTCGCATTTTCCGCGTTCCGGCACGAACACCGCGCGGATCGCATCGAGATAGCCGAACCCATGAACGCCGGCCGGCATGATATACGTTCCCTCGCCGTACTCGTTCCAGGTAGACATCATAAACAGCTTCTGATGCCACGTTTTCTCGCTTGCCGGAACGTCGTCGTTACGTTTTTTGATATACCGGAGTACTTTTTCGAAATTCTCCGGCGTAATGAGCGGCACACGTGCTTCCGCGCCGTGCCACGGGCAGGCATTGAAGCCGACCGATGCGGTCTGCACGAACGGCATTTGCCCGTCCTTGTCGTGGTAGCCGTTGATTTGATCGATGGAAGCCATCTGCGAATCCGGGTCATACGCGCCCGAGCCGAAGTGGTAGGCATAGCTGACATCGCAGTATTTGGACATTTCTTTGTAGCGTTCCGCGCCGCCCATGGCCGTCGCCATAAGAAGAATGCCGTCAAAGCCGTACTTTTTGATATCTTCATTCATAAACGCGATGATTTCATGCGCTTTTTCTTCGCCGCCCCAATGCTTGACAAAGTTGAACGACCACAACGACAAAAGCGGCTTATTATCAATCACCAAATACCGTTTATCCGTGAAAAAGTATTCGCACCAATATTTCCACACATATTCCTTGAACGCTTCGGGGTCGGTGTTGCCGTAGGTGTTATTTTCCCACATGATGATGAATTTCATTTTATCGCTGTAACGCGCATTCATAAAGCCGTCGCGCAAGGCCGCATCCATGCGGGAACGCTTGATGGGGAAATTGATGAGCGGATCGGGACAATACCAGCAAAAATGCTCGAAGGTAATGCCGTGTTCGGTCATAAACTTGATTTCCCAGTCGGCCACCTCCGGATTTCCCTCATCATACGGGCCGATGAGCGGCGTGTTGGCTTCGAAATAGGTGATTCTGTCCCAGCCGAAATGGTGACCCTCACGCCACATGTTGCACACGTTGATGCCAACCTCGTATTCCGGATGCCGCACAGCCTCCGGTTCGGGACAATAATCGGGCTTCGCACAAGCTTCCTCGCAGACGATATCGGCAAAGCAGAGCGTACCGTCGGTTTTGGGCGCAAAGGTGATGCAGACGCCATCCGGCTTTTCGGGCGCATCTGCAAAGCAGAACGGGAATGTGCCGCAGACCTTTCCGTCAATTTTTACGGTGATGCAGCCGTCCGCCGCGTCTGTTTCCAAGCGGATGCACTGCCAGACATTCGGCGTAAAGCGGCGCAGAAAATGGCCGTCCGCCGTGTAAAACGCATTTTCCTTGGTATGCACGCCGAAAACCTGCGTGTCGCCGGCCTCAAGCGAAAACGCAAGACCGTCGTTACCGGTCGGCAGGAGAAAATAGCCTTCGCAAAGCAGATTTCCGTTTGCCGCACGGGAAAACGGCAGATAGGCGCGGTGCAATGAACCGCCTTTTGCGTCTATCGCGGCGTAGGTGTAATCCATCTGTGGATTGGAGGCGGTATGCTTGCGGATCTCAAAGCCGCCGTCCACCTGCCATGGCGGCGGAAACGCCGAGGCAGTGCACAAAAAGGTTTCGTGCGCCAGGTAATCGCGCGTCAGGCGGAATTTTTTGGGACGGACGATCACGTCTGTCGAGCCGTCCGTTCCGATCTCGGCAAAGGCGGCATCGGTTTTCGCTTGCAGAGAGACCTTAGCGGCAAAGCGGCCGTCAAGGATCAACGCGGCGGTCGCCGCGTCCAAATCGACCGTGATTTTGCCGCATACGGCACCCAGTTCGGCGGTCATTTGGCACACAACGCCGTTAAAAACAAAGCGGCCGTTTTGTGTGCGCAGGGTGACAAGCGGTTTCTTTTCCGAAGAAAGAAGCTGCAAATACACGCCGTCCGCAGACTTTTCGGCGGTATACAAGAATTCGAACGTCAGCACGCCGGACGCCTGCGCCTGAAAGCGGCGAACGAACCGAATGCATTTTCCGGTTTTCGGATTGACAAGCGCATCGGGAAACGGCGTGGAAAGACTGCGTGTGGCACGGTCATCGTAGTCCCAAGAGGTCGCGATGCCGGCGATATGAAATTTGGCATCGTCGATGAGACAAACAGCTTGTTTGGACATGAGAAAATCCTCCGAAGTGGTTTTAAGATACCCTCATGATAGCAGAAAGGCGCATAAAAGTAAATAGATTTTAGCAAAAAATATGCACAAAATTTTCGTTATCTTTTTGTGCAACTTTCCGCAAGCACCGCTTTCGCTTAAGAAAAACAAAAGCACACGGCATCGAACTGACACCGTGTGCAGGCATTTATAAAATTCAATCAATATTCGGCGTTGCCGACCGTGCGCGGATACGGAATCACGTCGCGGATGTTCGCAACACCCGTCAAATACATGATGATGCGCTCAAAGCCGAGACCGTAGCCGGCGTGCTTGGTGCCGCCGTAACGGCGAAGATTCACATACCACCAATAGTCCTCTTCCTTCAAGCCGCATTCCGCCATACGCGCAAGCAGCACCTCCTCGCGCTCTTCACGCTGGCTGCCGCCGATGATTTCGCCGACGCCCGGCACGAGAAGATCCATGGCGGCGACGGTTTTTCCGTCGTCGTTTAAGCGCATATAGAACGATTTGATTTCCTTCGGATAGTCGATGACGAACACCGGCTTTCCGAATACCTGCTCGGTCAGATAGCGTTCATGCTCGGTCTGAAGATCACAGCCCCACGACACGGGATATTTGAATTCCGCGCCGCTCTTCTGCAAAAGCTCGATGGCTTCGGTGTAGGTCACCTTGCAATAGTCGCTGTCGGCAAGCGCATTCAAGCGTTCAAGCAGTGTCTTGTCCACAAAGCTGTTGAAAAATTCAAGCTCCTGCTTGCAGTTTTTAAGAACGTGGTGAATGATATATTTGATCATATCCCATGCAAGCTGCATATCGTCGTTCAGATCCGCAAACGCGATTTCCGGCTCAATCATCCAGAATTCCGCCGCATGGCGCGCCGTGTTGGAGTTTTCCGCACGGAAAGTCGGTCCGAAGGTGTAGACCTTGCCATACGCAAGCGCATACGTTTCAGCCTCCAACTGACCGGAAACCGTCAAATTCGCACTTTTGCCGAAGAAGTCCTTGGTATAATCGACTTTGCCGTCCTCGGTCTTGGGAACATCGGCAAGGTCAAGCGTGGTCACGCGGAACATTTCGCCCGCGCCCTCGCAGTCGCTGGCGGTGATAAGCGGCGTGTGAACATAGACAAAATCGCGGTCGTGGAAGAACGAATGAATGGCATACGCCACCTCGCTTCTGACGCGGAACACGGCCGAAAACAGGTTGGTGCGCGGACGCAAATACGCCTGCTCGCGCAGATATTCCACCGTATGGCGCTTCTTTTGGAGCGGGTAATCGGCTGTGGACGTGCCTTCGACGGCAATTTCATCCGCCTTGATTTCAAACGGCTGCTTGTTTTCCGGCGTGAGAACCACTGTTCCGGTCACAACCAGCGACGCGCCGACATTCTGTTTGGCGATTTCGTCGTAATTGGCGATTTTTTCACGCTCAAACACGACCTGCACGCCCTTGAAGCAGCTGCCGTCGTTCAGATCGATAAAGCCGAACGCCTTGCTGTCGCGGATGCTTCTTGCCCAACCGCCGAGTGTGACGGTTTTGCCGTCAAACGCCACGGGATCTTCAAAAATATTCTTGATGATTTCGCGTTTCATGGTATATAGCTCCTTGTCCGTTCTATCTTTAATTTTTACGTTTGCCCAAATACGCTTCTTTAATACGCTCATCCGCCAAAAGTTCTGCGCCGGTGCCTTTCATGGTAATATTTCCGGTTTCGAGAACATAGGCCGTATGTGCCGCCATGAGCGCCATGTTGGCGTTCTGCTCGATTAACAGCACGGTGATTCCCTTTTGGTTGATGGTTTTGATGATATCGAAAATGCTCTTGACGACAAGCGGCGCAAGGCCGAGCGACGGCTCATCCATCATGATCAGCTTCGGGCGCGACATGAGCGCGCGTCCCACGGCAAGCATCTGCTGTTCGCCGCCCGAGAGCGTTCCGGCATACTGCCAAGCGCGTTCCTTTAAGCGCGGAAACAGGCTGTATACATATTCGATATCCGGTTCAATATTATCCTTGCGCAAATAGGCGCCGATTTTGAGGTTTTCCAGCACGGTGAGGTCGGTGAACACGCGTCTGCCTTCGGGAACAAGCGTCACGCCCTGCGACACGATATAGTCGGGCGACTTGCCGAGCAGTTCCTTGCCCTCATAGGTCACCGAGCCGGTTTTGGTCTTGACAAGGCCGCTGATGGTGCGCAAGATCGTGCTTTTTCCGGCGCCGTTGGCACCGATGAGCGTGACGATCTGCCCTTCCGGCACGTCCAAATTGATATCCTTAACGGCGTTGATACCGCCGTAGCTAACGGACAGATTCCGTATTTCAAGTAAATTACTCATTCTCGTCTGCCACTCCTAAGTACGCTTTGATAACCACTTCGTCGTTCTGGATTTCCTCCGGAACGCCTTTGGCAATCATTTTACCGAAATCGATTACGTAAATGCGGTCGGAAATGTCCATGACCATATTCATATGGTGTTCGATCATGAGGATCGTAAGGTCGAATTTTTTGCGGATATCGTGGATGAATTCGGTTAGCTCCAAGGTCTCCTGCGGGTTCATACCGGCAGCCGGTTCATCCAAGAGCAACAGCTTCGGCTTTGTGGCAAGCGCACGCGCGATTTCCAAATACCGCTGCTTGCCGTAAGGAAGCGAGGTGGCAAGCTCATCGCGCACATCGTCAAGCCCAAGCAGCTTCAAAAGCGCATCGGTCTCCGCGCACATTTGCATTTCTTCGGCCTTATTGAGGCGGAAGGTGGCGGAAAACACGTTGCTGTGGCGAAGCATATGCTTTGCGACAAGCACGTTTTCGAACACCGTCATGGTCTTGAACAGGCGGATGTTCTGGAAGGTGCGTGCCACGCCCATACGGGTGATTTTATCCGGCGTTTGCGTGATGACATCCGGGAACTTTTGCGGATCGTTTCCGGCATACAGCTTCTTCATCTTGCCCTGCGGATGGTTGGAGATGATCTTGTTTCCGTTATAGTAGATGGCGCCGTTGGTCGGCTCATACACACCGGTGACCACGTTGAAAACAGTGGTTTTTCCGGCGCCGTTCGGGCCGATGAGCGACACGATTTCGCCCTTATTCACGTCGAGCGACAGGTCGTTGACAGCGATAACGCCGCCGAACTGCATGGTGATATTTTCAAGCTTTAACACGTTCTCACTCATGGTCGCTCACCTCTTTCGCTTCTTTCTTCTTTTTCTTTTTGAACCAGCCCGTAACCACTTCCGGCAGCTCCTTCGAGCCCATAATGCCGCGGCGGCAGAACAGCACCATAATCATGATGACGACCGAGAACACGACTTTACGGAAGCCGACACGAAGAAGCGGCGCGTGGTACGAACCCCACGGCAGGTTGATGATGGTGGGATTATCGAGGAAGCGTAACCACCATTCGCTGCACGCGATAAACAGGAAGGCACCGATGCACGAGCCGGAAATCGAGCCGATACCGCCGATAACGACGATAAGAAGAATTTCGTAGGTCATGGCCGATTTGAACTGACTTGCCTGAATCGAGGTTTGGAACATGGCAAGCAGTGCGCCGGAAATGCCGGCAAAGAAGGAGCTGATGCAGAACGACAGGCGTTTGTGGTGCGCCAGGTTGATGCCCATGGCTTCGGCGGCGATTTCATCGTCTCGGATGGCCTTGAATGCGCGGCCGTAGGTGGAATTGATGAGAAGCACAATGACGGCGATACAGACACCGCTGACCACAAGGGCAAACATGGTGCCGGAAATCTTATAGCGCATACCGCCGAGCGAAAAATACAGCGAATCGAGATTTTGGAATTTGCGGAGAATGTTCGAGCCGTTGGTGATCGGCCCTAAGGTTTTCCATTGTGCAAGCGCACGCACGATTTCGGCAAAGCCGAGCGTTGCGATGGCCAAATAGTCGCTCTTTAAGCGTAACACCGGCAGACCGATGAGAAAGGCGAAGATGGCGGCGACGACCCCCGCAAGAAGCAGCGACACCAAAACCGGCAGGTCAAAATGGATAAGGCCGCCGTTAAAATACTGGTAAACGCTTTTGCGCGCTTCTTCGGGAATGGTGAAAATCGCGTAGGTGTACGCACCGATGAGCATGAAGCCGGCTTGTCCGAGCGAAAACAGTCCGGTAAAGCCGTTCAGAAGGTTCATGGACACGGCGACAAGCGCATAGATAGAGCCTTTTTTGATGACGGTGAAGACGATGTGTGTCGCCGGAAGCGTCCGCTCCAAAACCGCCGTAAGAAGGATGATGGCAAGCAAACCGACCACCGTAAAAAGGAGGTTTGCATAGTTTTTTGTTTTTGTCATAGTATTTCCCAAGCCTTTCCGCAAATCAGACCTTATCGGTGACTTTTTCGCCGAACAGTCCGGTAGGCTTCACAATCAGAATTACGATAAGAAGGGCAAACGTGAACGCATCCGAGAAGGTCGTCCAGCCAAGACCCTTGATGATGTTCTCGCAGATACCGATGATAAACGCGCCAACCACGGCACCCGGAATCGAGCCGATTCCGCCGAACACGGCGGCGACAAACGCCTTAAGACCCGGCATAGCACCCGAAGTCGGCGTAACGCCGGTGTAGTTGGTGAAGAACAACAGGCTTCCGACAGCGGCAAGGAACGAGCCGATGACGAAGGTCGTGCTGATGACCTTGTTGATGCGGATACCCATTAACTGACTGGTCTCAAAATCCTTGGACGCGGCACGCATAGCCATACCGATTTTGGTATAGCGGATCAGACAGACAAGCGCGACAACAAGCACAAGCGTCAAAACAGGCGTGATAAGCGTCACGCGCTTGGTAACGCATTCGTTCAATACCTTTTCGACCGCTTCGCCGGTGGCGGGGTCTGTCACGGTAATCACTTTTTTGTCGAGAACCTTTACCGTATCGCTGATCCACGGAATGGTCGGATAGTTCTGGTTCAGACCGCCGGTGATGTAATACACAAGGTTCTGCAAAAGGTAGCTGACGCCGATGGCCGAGATCATAACCGACATACGGGGCGCGCTTCTTAACGGCTTATAAGCGATCTTTTCGGTACAGAAGCCGAGCAGCACCGTAAGCCCAATGACAAACAAAATCGCTATCACAAGCACAACGCCCGGATTGTTCGGAAATTGACGGGTAAAGAGGGTGGTTGCATAAACCATGACCACGCCGGACACCATAAAGATATCGCCGTGAGCAAAATTGATAAGACGCAGAATGCCGTAAACCATGGTATAGCCGATGGCAATGAGCGCATACTGGCCGCCGACCGAAATACCGGCTAAGATAAACGGCAGATTCTGGTGAATCCACTCTAACATAGATGTATCAAGCCTTTCTGATTCCTGTTTTATAATAAATGTGAAGCGTGCAACAGGCTTTGTTGCGGACTTAGATCCCGTCCGCGCGGTTCGGGTCAGACATTTCCCGAAAAAGAGCACACAGCGGATAAAACCGTTTGTGATCATTTTCGGAAAAGCCATTAGCAGAACCGAAGCGGGCGGAGACGGCTTTTACAACCGCCTCCGCCGCGAAAATCAACGCGAATCAGCCTTCAGCCTGTTCGTCGCCTGCAAGCTTCTGAACGGCTACAAAGTCCCAAGCACCGGTTTCGGTGTTGGCGGTCTTTACGTATGCCGAGTCACGTACAGCGTCGCCGTTGACACTATCGAATTCGATGTGACCGGTAACACCGTCGTACTTCACGCCCCAAAGAGCTTCGTTGACAGCCTTCGGATCCGCAGAACCGGCAGCCTTGATTGCTTCGAGAGCGGTAAAGTATGCGTCATAACCCATGGCGGTTACAGCGGAAACAGTATCGTCGCCGCCGTTGTTGGCGAGGTTGGTCGGTGTGGAATTGATGAATTCCTTAACGCCGGCATCGAATTCAGGGTTGCCGCCTTCCTGATAGAAGGTGGTAACATAGATGGTGACATCTTTGCCCTTAGCGGCATTGAGGATGACGTTGGCATCCCAGGTATCGCCAGCCATGATCGGCGTGGTAAGACCTTGGGAAGCAGCTTGTTCGATGATAAGAGCGGCAGCTTCGGTCGAGGTCGGAGCGAAGAAGACATCGCAGCCTTCGTTCTTAGCCTTGGTGATGTAAGAGGTGAAGTCGCTGTTGCCATCCTGGAATTCTTCGGAGATCACTTCGCCGCCGAGAGCCTTGAAGGCTTCGGAGAAGTAGTGAACAAGACCGCCGGAATAGTCGTCGCCCAGCTTGGAGAGGCAGTATGCCTTAGCGGCGTTAAAGTTTTCCTTCGCATAGTTTGCAAGGACAGTGCCCTGGAACGGATCGAGGAAGCAGATACGGAAATAATGCGTATTGCCTTCGGTTACCTGCGGGTTGGTGCAGGTAACGCCGATGGCCGGAACGCCTGCGTTCTTGAAGACATCGCTTGCGGCGATAGAAACGCCTGAGCCGTAGGAGCCGAGAACCACCGAGCAGCCTTCGCTGACGAGGGTAGCGGCAGCGGTCGGAGCTTTATCGTTCGAGGATTCGTTATCCACCTGAACGAGCTTGACTTCATAGGTTTCGCCGCCGATTTCGACGGTGTTTACCTTGCTGTTGGCATACTGGATACCAATGGCTTCCTGTTTGCCGCCGGCACCGTTATCGCCGGAAGCCGGTTCGAAGATACCGATTTTGATGACCTTTGCGCCATCAGTGTTCGGCGTGACATCGGTGTTCGGCGTGACATCGGTGTTTTGGCCGTCGGTCTGGGTGCCGGAGGGATTTTGCGGCGTATCCGGCTTGGTTTCAACGGGAGTACAAGCAGCAAGGGCAAAAATCATGAGTGCTGCAAGGGCAAGTGCCAAAAACTTTTTCATTTTGTTTTCCTCCAAACAAATTAAGTATTACTTACAGCATTGTAACATAAACGCTATAAATAATCTTTTTAGATTATATCACAACATTTTGCCTTTGTAAAGAGAAACATTAAAAAAGTTTGGGGTTTTTTGCATTTTTTTGGTGCTGTTCCTGCATTTTTATCAAAAAAAGGCGAATTTTCGTTCGATTTACGACAGGAAAAGAGTTTTTGAAGGGTGCAAAATGCAAGTCGGCGTTTTTTCAGTGCGGCGAACGTCACTTTTTCGACGTTTTTCAACCGGTTTTGCGCGCTGTGTTACAGAAATGTTAAATCGCAGGCGGTACTCTTGATATTTGAGAGAAATTCCTATATAATATAAGGTATAAAATACCAAACGGAAGCGAGTGAAGCATATGTCTGAAAATCCGAACGGCAAGACCATGACGTATTCCATTTCCCAACTAAAGGAACTGGAAACCAAGCAAGCCTTGACCAAGGTCTACAATGCCTTAATGGAAAAAGGGTACAACCCGATCAATCAGATTGTAGGCTATATTCTTTCCGAAGATCCGACGTATATCACCAACTATAACAATGCAAGGGCCATTATAGCCAAGCTTGACCGCGACGAGCTTTTGAAGATTTTGGTGGCAAGCTATCTTGCCGATTAGTTCCGCTGCCGCGGCGATACTTTTTACGGAAAGGAAAGACATATACATGGAAAACAACGAAAACCTGTTGACCTACAAGGGACATCCGTTAGTACGCAATGCCAACAAAATTTATTACGGTGAGCCGTACAACAAAGCGATAATCGTTCTCACGATTTTGGAAAACACCGGAGAGGGTGAAGCCAAGATGCCGTCGCGCATTTTGGTTCAGTTACAGAGCACCGATCCGGCACTTGCCATGAAGAAAGAAAAGATTCTCAACGAAGTGGAGCGCAAGACGCTTGCCGACGCCTTAAACATTGGAGCGGTATGGCTCGAGAAGCAGTTAGCTTAAATGGATGCAATAAAAGAGGAAGAGATTTGCCGAAAAGCAAATCTCTTCCTCTTTTTAGCGGCTCGCCGCCGTTGCGGCCTGCCGCTGCGAGGTTTGAAAAACCTCGAATAGTTTCAAAAGGATTTAATTGGTTTGTACAAAGTTTCCGGCTATATGCGCTGCTTCGAGGTTTGGAAAACCTCGAAGCTTCCTTAAAAAGGTTTTAATTGTTGCGGTGCGAAGCTGCGGCTGCGGTGAGCTGATTCGAGGTTGGCAGAACCTCGAATCTCCCTGCGAGGGAACGGATTTATTCTTTTTGCGTCGTGCAAAAAGAACCAAAAAGCACGCCAGAGGTTTGCGAACCT
>URCT01000082.1 GCA_900546385.1 uncultured Eubacteriales bacterium
GAGTGTCCCGGCTTGCTCGTGCTTTTGGCGGTAAAGGCGCACCCGTTCGAGAAGTCCCGGAAAGCCGAGCGACAGAACCGCATCCCAATCCGGTACGACATGGTCAAAATCCGGCCATATGGTTGCGGCACCGCTGCCGCACATTTTTTGCATGACCGGATAGACGCCTGGCAGTGTTTTCGAAAAGACTTCATTGCTCCACTTATGCTCTGTGACCGGGCAGGCAACGCGGTTTAAGCTGTACAAGGCGACAAAATAATCGTGTTCGTTGACATCGATACGCGTGTTTTCAAGTACATAGGAAACGGCTTTTGCTTTGGCAATCGGGTGTGCAAGAGAAGAAAGCTTCGGCTCAAGGTCACGCAAGCCCTGCCGGATTTGTTCGTCGTCAAGCCCTGTGTTTTCATCAAACGCGTAGCCATGATACGCCATGCGCTCAAACGGATTAAACGGCTCATCGGTTTTATGATATTTGTTTTCGAGATAGTTTCTGTCGCAAGCAAACATGATAGACACCTTCCTTGTGATTTTTCAAAACGATTATAACGGAATATAACTGAAAAATCAAGGGATGAAACGATACCTATTGACTTTTTCAAAACAAAAGTTTATACTGTAAACGGTGATGGACAATGAATTTTTTAGAGAAGTGTGAAATCCTTCAAAAAATCGTGCTTGCCTGTTATGTAGCACCGAATACGGGCGACGCGGTTCATAAAGACCGCAAATCGCATGGCGTGGCACTGCATATAAGCGGCGTGCGGCGGTACCGGTTTGCAAATTCCACCGAGCTTACGGTGCGAAAAAACGATGTAATTTTTTTGCCGGAGCATTCCGATTATACCGTCGAAACAATCGACAGCGGTGCGTGTTACGCCATCAATTTCCGCATTGCCGACGCCGGTGTATATGAACCGTTTGTACAGCATATTCAAAATGCTTTTTCGTTTTTAGAGCATTTTAAGAGTGCCGAGCACGCGTATACCGCCAAAAAGCCCGGTTATGAGTGGAAGGTCATGGCTGAGACCTATGCGGTTTTGCATGATCTGAAACGGGAACGCGAAAAGGCGTATTTCACTCGCCATGAGGAACGGATGCTGTTTCCGGCAGTAGAGTATATACACGATCATTTCTGCGAAGAGAAGCTCTCGGTCGAAGGGCTTGCCGAGAGGTGCGGCATCAGCTCGGTGTATTTCAGACGGTTGTTTGCTGCAAAATACGGAATGCCGCCGGTGAAATATATCAATGATTTGCGCCTTTCACGTGCAAAAGACTTAATTCTTTCCGAACAGTATTCGGTTGAGCAAGCGGCGCGTTTATCCGGCTTTTGCGATGAGAGTTATTTTTGCCGTTTCTTCAAAAAAGCCACCGGCATGACGCCGTCGGAATACCGCGTATCACAAACAGAAAACGGATGACCGGTCGATCATCCGTTTTTGTATGCTTAAATCATTTTCTTTTTCCATGAGCCGCATAAGTAGAACATTAAGGACATAATGGTGGCGATTGCCCAGCCGACCGGCCATGCCATCCAAATGCCGATCTCGAAAAAGCGTTCAAAAAATACGAAGGCTAAAACCACGCGCAGAATCAAATCGGTAAAGGTGGCAATGGTGTATTGCGTCATAGCTCCGGCACCGCGCAGCACGCCGTCGGCAATCAGCTTGACCGTCACGACGGCATAGAACGGGGCAACGATTCGGAAGAAGCCCATACCGACTTCAACAACGCCTTCGGCACTGTCCGCACTGCGGAAAATGTCGATGAGCCACGGTCCGCACAGCAAATACAGTGCGGTTAAGGCAAGTGCCAGTGTCCAACCCATGACAAGACCGGCACGGAAGCCTTTTTTGACGCGGTCGATCTTTCCGGCCCCCATGTTTTGCGCCGTGTAATTGGACATAGCCGTACCGAGCGTCGAAATGCAGGTGATCGCAAGATTCTGAAGCTTGATAAACGCCGAGTAGCTGGCTATAACCGACATGCCGCATTCGTTGACAAGGCTTTGAATGAACATATTGCCGACCGAAACAAAGCTTTGCTGCAAGGTGGAGGGAACGGCAATCTTTAAGAATTTTCCGAGAAGCGGCACCGAGAACAGCTCCGGTTTTTCCTCACACGTGATGGTTTTTAAGCGTTTCAGCACGGCAAACACGGCAAGGACACAGCTGACGCCTTGGCAAAGGAAGGTTGCCCACGCAACGCCTTTGACGCCCCAGCCGAGCTTTACAAACAGGATGTCGACGAAAATGTTGCTGACCGATGAAACCGCCAAAAACCAAAACGGTGTTTTGGAATCTCCCAAAGCCGTAAAAATACCGGTGGAAATGTTGTAGAAAAACTGAAAGAACAGGCCGAGCGTATAAATGTATAAATAAGCGATAACATCGGAAAAAATATGCCCGGGGACTTTAATGACGTGTAGCAACATCGGCGAACATAAGAAACCGACAATCATCAGTGCCAAACAAATCACGCCGGACGAGATAAAACACGTGCTGACAGCTGTTTTCAATTCTCTGTAGCGTTTTCCGCCGAACAACTGCGAAACAATGACCGAGGTGCCGACATTGCAGCCGAATGTAAAAGCAAGATAAATGAGCGTTACCTCGTAGGCATTTCCGACGGCGGCAAGGGCATTGTCGCCGATGAATTTCCCGGCAACAAAGCTGTCGGCAATGTTATACAGCTGTTGAAAGATGATACTGCCGAGCAAGGGAAGGGAAAACAGCCACAGAACGCGGCGAGGGCTGCCTTCTGTTAAGTCTTTGACCATGGTGTGCAACTCCTTAATTGCTGTAAAAGCATATGTGCTATGTTGTGTACCGGTTAAGAATTATAAACCGTTATATCGCGATTCAGGTGAATTTGTTGTTAAAATACCGTAACAAAAAGAAATTTTCAGACCATTTTTCCACCGCTGTTCAAGCAAAATTGCGATTTTCAAAAAAAATTAACAAAATATACCGCTGATTTTGGGTAATAATTGTAAAAATGCGTAAAAATAGCAAAAATGGCACTTGATTTTTGTAAGAACCCATGTTATAATAAAGTCAATCAAGGACAAGCGTATGCTTGAGTTACTTGCACCAATATTTTTTTATGGAGGAAGTATAGAAATGAACAAGACAGAACTCATCGCAGCAATTGCCGAAAAGGCAGGCGTATCCAAAAAAGATGCTGAAAAGGTTGTTAACGCAACGTTTGATGTAATCACGGCCGATATGGCAGATGGCGATAAAGTTTCTTTGGTTGGCTTCGGCAACTTTGAAGTCAGAGAAAGAGCCGCAAGAGAAGGCAAGAACCCGCAGACCGGCGAAAAGATCACGATTGCTGCATCTAAGGTTCCGGCATTCAAGGCCGGCAAGGCACTCAAAGACGCTGTTAAATAAGTCTTTTTCAAAAATCAACAATTGTATGTCAAACGCCGTGATGAGAGTCACGGCGTTCATTTATGCGCGACCGGATGACATAACAAAACTGAAACCGCAGATGCCTTAATCGATGAAAACTGCCAAGGTTAAAGTCGCATAGCAGACGGGAACAACAAAAAAGACGATACATATGTACCGTCTTCGTGGTGGAGACAAGTGGAATCGAACCACTGACCTCTTGCATGTCAAGCAAGCACTCTAACCAGCTGAGCTATGCCTCCGTGCGAGTCGTTAACCTACTCAACATTGCTATTATAACATGGTCTTTCGGATTTGTCAACTGCTTTTTGCAGATTTTTTTGAAAAAGTGCAAAAACATTCCGACATTCCGACATTTGTGCTTGCTATTCAATCGTCACATCGGCCCACAGCATATAATGGTCGGTGAAGGATTCCGTGACTGTGCCGATTTCGCCGAATTTTATGTTTTGAGAAACGACAATGTTGTCAATCGCGCATTGCGAACCGGGAAACGTAACAATGTGCCGTTCGGCTTTGTTTGCCATGTCAGCGGCGTGCAGAACAGAAAATTCATCAAACAAATCTGTGTTGAAGTCGCCTGTCAAGATGTAAGAAGGGCACGGCGCAAGCAGCTCGGAAAGACGTGAGAACTGCGGCGCACGAAGTTCAGGTGATTCGACCGATAAATGTGTGCAGAAAAAGTCAAGCTTCTGCGTGCCTAAATCAAGGACTGCGTGTCCGACTGCGCGTTTTTCGGCATTGCCGGATACGAGTTCCTCCATGGAAAAGCCGATGATCGGATACCGCGAAAGAATCATGGTGCCGTAATAGCCGTCTGCATAATCGATGGCGCGGACAAAGCGGTAATAGGGCAGACCGCAGGCTTCGGAAAGAAGCTTCGGTTGGTCGGCGCCGCCGACACGCGTGGATTTATACTCGATTTCTTGAATACCGCAGATATCAAGTCCTGCTTCACGGATAACACCGCCGATTTTGTCTAAGTCGCCGTTCGCGTAATGTGCATGACAAATATTATAAGTTCCGACACGTAAAGATTGCATATATAATACCCCAAATGTTGATGTTAGCTCTATTATAAAAGAAATGTCGCTTTTTGTCAAGGTGAAGACCAAATGTATAAAAATCGGGACGGGAAATATAAACGATTGCCGGTTAAAGAATATCGAAAATCTTGACAAAGCAAGCCGTAAAGACTATAATGAACACGAAAAGAGGGATACCTATGGGAGTGTTTCATAAAGGTCAAATGTCCGATTCGCTTTTGACGGCAATGTTTATTGTTTTGTCCGGCGGCTTTCAGGACGCGTATACGTATGTTTGCCGCGGTAAGGTGTTTGCCAACGCGCAGACTGGCAATATTGTTTTGATGAGCACACATTTGTTTGACGGACGTTACGCGGACAGTCTTCGCTATATGATTCCGATTGTGGCTTTTTTGGTCGGCACGTTTTTGGCGGAAGCCGTACACAGCCGGTTAAAGCATTATGAAAAGCTGCATTGGCGGCAGATCGTTTTGGCTGTTGAAATTGTGCTGTTATTTGTTGTCGGCTTTTTGCCGCAGGAATGGAATGCAGCTGCCAATGCTTTGGTGTCGTTTGTTTGTGCACTTCAGGTTCAGACATTCCGGAAGGTGCGCGGCCATATTTATGCAAGCACCATGTGCATCGGTAATATGCGAACCGGCGCAGAGGCGTTATATGCTTTTTTTCAAACGCATGACAGAGAAGTTTTGCATAAAGCGGGCATATATTTTTTTGTGATCTTGCTGTTTGCCCTCGGTGCCGGTCTTGGCAGCGTGTTTACAAGTCTTTGGGGACATGGGACAATTTGGATCAGCTGTGCGCTGCTTTTGGTGAGCTTTTTGCTGATGTTTGCTGCGGAAAGAGAGTGAGGGAGGAGTGAAAGCCGAAAAAGAGGGAGAACCTGTTACGCCAAAACTGCTTAAAATCTTGCTTTGAAGACGTGTGCTATCAAAACGTTTGTTTTGATATGGCATACTCATAAAGGTTAAGATCTGCCGGCGAAGTTCATTAGATGAATTTGTAAACTTGCACGTTTTGCACGCATTTGTTTGGTATAATGGTAGTAAAGGCAAATCTCTGACAACAAAGAAATTGAAAAATTGTACGTTTTGTACGTTTTTATCTGTTATAATAAACATTGAGCAGAGCTGTAAAATGTGGCTCTGCTTTTATTTGACCCGAATGATAATTGAAGCTAAGAGCATTAAAACATGAACTGAGCGCGAGAAAGATTTTAACAGGTCTCAGCCGTGAAAACGGTACAGATAAATAAAATTATAAAGGAGTAAAAAAGTATGGCAAACACAAACAAAATCAATCTTGCCGATCTTGAAAGGATTGCGCGAGAACAGGGTCTTCCGGCGTTAGACAATCAGATTTCGAAAGAGCCGTCTCCACTTTTGGAAAAAATCGGCAAGCCGGCGCTTACGTCTTCGAAAATTGACGTTATTACGACGGTCGGCATTAACGGCGGTTTCGGCTTTATAGCGAAAAACAAGGACATTCCGGAAAACGGCGAGTGTTTTTGCCTTGATGTAGTGGAGATGTGCGACACGATTGAAATTTCTAACAAGGATTTGATTCTTGGTGTTGGTGACAAGGGTGTCGACCTGCTTCTTAACGAAATGCAGGGCTTCAAGGACCTTGCGGTATGGAACGTTGGACGCAGTCTTTTCGGCAACGGAAAAGGCGTTCTTTGCAACGTTTCGGCACTTTCTTCTGCCGGAAATACCATTACGGTCGATTCGGTGAAGCATTTGAAGGAAGGCATGAAGGTTGACTTCTATGCGGCAAATGCGGCGGTTGGTTCGACTCCGGCACACACCGGCAAGCGCATTTTGGGTATTGACCGCAAGAACAAGAAAATCACGATTGACGGTTCTGCAATTACGGTTGCGGCCGGTTTTATCACGGTACAGGGTTCTTACGGACGCGAGATTTTCGGTCTTGGTGCGTTCTTTGATCCCTCGATTACGTCGATTTACGGTGTAACCAAGAGTGGAAACAATTGGCTTGTTCCGGAAGAATATGACGCGACGAGCGGCATTACCGACACGCTTATTTCCAAGGCGGTACGCGAAGCACAGGAATACCGCAATTCCAAGACTGACATGATTCTGTGCGGTAAGACGGCATATAATGCGTATGTGGACTACATGAAGGAATCCAAGACGCAGATCACCGACACGCAGAATTTCTGGGGTGGTGTTTCGGGTCTTAACATTGTTGCCGACGGTCGAAAGGTTGTTCTTGTGCGCGAGCAGCATGTCGCCGACAATGAGATGATCGGTGTGGACACGACCAAACTCAAGTTCTACAAGACGCAGATGGACTTCATTTCGAAAGACAGCGGCATTTTTGAACGTGTTAGCAACAGTTCGGTCTTCCAGGCAGTTCTCGGCTTCTACGGCAATCTGTTTTGTGAGAATCCGGGCGGTCTTTTCAAGATAAACAACGTTGGCTGAACTTTGTCGTGTCATCTTTCATTTCAACTTTTCGTCCAAAATACCGGATTTTAGTCCGAAATGCCGGATTTTAGTCCGGAATCTCGGCCGAATAAAAGAACGTGAAACCCACATGGTTAAGCCAAAAACAAAGAAAACCGCTTATTCAGCGGTTTTCTTATTTGGCGGAGAAGGAGAGATTCGAACTCTCGAACCGCTTTTAACGGTTACACGATTTCCAATCGTGCGCGCTCGACCAGCTACGCGACTTCTCCATAGGATCGAATAGATTGTTTCTGACGCTTTCCGCGACAGCTTTTATAGTATAACATAGACTTTTGCGTTTGTCAATGGTTTTTGCAATATTTCTTTGTTGCTATTTTTCGACATTTTTATTGCTTGCCGCGGCAAACACGTATAAAAATATTGTATACATGAAAGAAAATTGCCGAAAGCCCTTGACAAATCACTGAAAATGTTATATAATTCTATTTCGTGGAAAGGTTTTCATACGAACTTAATTGTCTGAAGATGATGACTTTTCCTCCTTACTCCGACTTACTTCGGGGTCATATGTCCAAAAGGAGGTGCAGGAAATGGAACTTACGTCTAAGTACGAAACAGTTTTCATCGTGAATCCTGATTTTACCGAGGAGAATGCAAAAGGTCTTCTTGATAAATTCACCGGACTTATCACGGAAAACGGCGGTGCAGTGGACAAGGTCGACGAATGGAACAAGCGCAGACTTGCGTATCCGATCGAAGACTATACGGACGGCTACTATTATGTCGTTGCGTTCACCGCTCCGGCAGAAGTACCGGCGGAGCTTGACCGTGTGTTTAACATCACCGACGGTATTCTCCGTTCCATCATTGTAAAGCTCGAAAAGTAATCTCGGGCGAAAGGAGTGCGCAGTATGGCAGGCTATGGCTTTAATAAAGTCATTCTCATCGGCAACTTAACAGCTGATCCGGAATTGAAGATGACTCAGACGGGCATTCCCGTGACATCCTTCCGAATTGCCGTAGGGCGCCGTTATGCAAAGGAAACAGATGAAGTAAAGGCAGATTTTATCGATATCGTCTGCTGGCGCAAATCTGCGGAATTTGTGTCAAAATATTTCAACAAAGGTAAAAAAATCCTTGTTGAAGGACAGCTTCAGACCAGATCCTATACCGCAAACGACGGATCCAAACGCTATGTCACCGAAGTTGTGGCCGATAACGTATCGTTTGTTGAGAGTGCCGGTTCCGGCGCATCGCGCGATCGCTCGGAGGGCACCTATTACGGCGGCGAGCCGCTTCCGACCCAGTTGCCACAACAGCCGCGCGTATCGGAAGCAAATTTTGAAGAAGTTGCTGCGGAAGACGATCTTCCGTTCTGAGGCAAAACAGCAAATGAACGTTTGCTGATTTTATAAGGAGGTATATTCGTATGGACGCCAATAAAGAAGCAGTTGTGGAGCAGGCTGCGACATCGACCGCTCCGGCTCAAAAGCCTTTCCGCCCCGGCAAAAAGCGCAAGAAGGTTTGCAATTTCTGCGTGGAAAAGACGGAATCGATTGATTTCAAGGACGTTGCAAAGCTTCGCAAGTACGTTTCCGAAAGAAGCAAGATTCTTCCCAGAAGAATCACCGGTACTTGCGCAAAGCACCAGAGAGAACTTACGCTTGCCATCAAACGTGCAAGACACATCGCTCTGCTGCCGTATATCAGCGACTAAGTTTTCAAGTGCGCTTTCGGGCGCACTTTTTTTATGCTTGTGAGGTGAGGTGCCATTAAAAAAGAATTTCACATTTTGGAAATGGAAGATGGCGTATCCGTGAAGGAGTACGTCCGCAGCGTTCTCGGCTTTTCGGCACGCACCTTAAAAAATGCTAAATATAACGGTGCTATCACGGTAAACGGCGTTTCGGTCCACACCAATCATGTGCTGAAAGCCGGAGATGTATTGACGCTCGTTATTCCGGAAAGCACTTCCGAATCGGTCGTGCCGCAGGACATTCCCATCGAGATACTGTGCGAAACCGAAGACTTTTTGATCGTTAATAAGCCGAGCGGCATGGCCTCACATCCAACGCTTACCCATAAGGACGGCACGCTCGCCAACGCCGTTATGCACTACTATCGGCGTATTCCGTTTACCTTCCGGCTCTTGACGCGTCTTGATGCGGATACGACCGGCGCGTGCGTGATTGCCAAAAATGCTTGCTTTGCCGGTCTTTTTTCGTCACTGCAGCCGGTAAAGACCTACAACGCGTTATGCGTCGGTACGCCTACACCGGAGTTTGGAAAAATCGATGCGCCGATTGCACGGGCCGATGATAGTATCATCAAGAGAAAAATCGATTGTTCCGGCAAGCCGGCACAGACGCTTTATCGGACACTTGCGCACAAAAACGGGCTGTCACTTGTCGAAGCAATTCCGCTTACCGGGCGAACGCATCAAATCCGACTCCACTTGGCACACATTGGCTGTCCGCTATACGGCGACTTTTTGTATGGCACGGAGATCCCGGGTGAGCGCACACGCTTGCACTGTCGGAAAGTTGCGTTTTCTTTGCCGCAAAGTGATACTGTTTTTGAAATCGAGGCTCCGCTGCCGCCGGATTTTCAAAAGCTAATGTGAATAAAAGAACCGGTATTTGTGAAAAAAACGGATTTTTGAAAAAACTCTTGACAAGCGGAAGTCTTTTGTTTATACTAATATGAGTGGAGAATGATAAATTTTCCACAGAATCCAATTTGCACTCTGCGCGTTTTCCGCGCGGCGGAAAGGAAGTTATCACCATGAAAAAGAATTTAGTCGTCATCGGTTACGGCGGAATGGGTACCTGGCACACGCAGCACGCTTTGAAAAGTGATGTTGTGGAGCTTGCCGGTATTTATGATATTAAAGAAGAAAAATGCGCTTTGGCTAGAGAACGCGGCATTTTTGCTTACGACTCTCTTGATGCTGTATTAAATGACCCGAAAGTGGATCTTGTGACGGTAGCCATTCCGAACGATTCGCATAAGGAAGTGGTTATCAAGGCATTAGAAGCCGGCAAAAACGTCATCTGCGAAAAGCCGGTTGCGATGAATCTTGCCGAGCTTGATGAAATGATTGCCGCGGCCGAAAAGAGCGGCAAGGTGTTCTCGGTGCATCAGAATCGCCGCTTCGACGTCGATTTCCTTGCCATGAAGCATTTGAAGGAAACCGGTGAGTTAGGCGAGTTTATCAACATCGAGTCCCGTATCCACGGTTCGCGCGGTATTCCGAGCGACTGGCGCGGCGAAAAGGAACATGGCGGCGGTATGGTGCTTGACTGGGGCGTTCACCTCATCGACCAGATCCTTCAGATTTTTGATGAAAAGATCGAAAAAATCTATTGCACCTTTGACCATATTACCAATAAAGAAGTCGACGACGGCTTCAAGCTCAACATCTACTTTGAGGGCGGCAAGAGTGCGCTCATTGAAGTCGGTACATACAATTTCATCGCTATGCCGCGTTTTTACCTGCGCGCCCAAAAGGGCAGTGCCATGATTACCGACTGGCGCGAAAACTGCAAGGTTGCAAAGTGCAAGCATTGGCATGAGAGCGAAGTCATTCCGGTTCAGACGGCTGCCGGTCTTACCAAGACCATGGCACCGCGCGACAGCATTACCATGGACGAATACGAGCTGGAGAAGCCGGCAAGCGACGTACACGATTATTATCGCAACTTCTGCGCCGCCATCGACGGCAAAGCCACACAGCTTGTGACGCATCCGCAAATGCGCCGCGTGATGAAAGTCATGGAAGCTTGCTTCGAATCGGATAAGTGCGGACAGGTCATTCCGTTTAACGAATAATTCGGAATTCCATTCATCATAACAGCCAAAATCCCTTCATACATTAAGGTGTATGGAGGGATTTTTTTGACAAAACAGAAAAAATCGCGTACCGGACTTACGAAAAAGAACGCCGCATACTCGATCATCAATCGTATCGTAACGCTTGTGTGCAATTTTATCTGCCGAAGCGTGTTTATAAACATTTTAGGCGGTGAATATCTTGGTGCGGGCGGTATGTTCGGCAATGTTTTTGCGGTGCTGTCGCTTGCCGAGCTTGGCTTTGGCGAAGCCGTGTCTCAATCGCTCTATAAGCCGCTTGCGGAGGATGACGCAGACAGCATCTGCCGGATCATGCGCTATTTTGCAAAAGTATATCGCATGATCGGACTTGTAACAGTTGCATTATGCACGGCGGTTATGCCGTTTTTACCATCAATTTTTTCGGATATTGAAAAAATCGAACGCTATCGTGCCGTCTATCTGCTTTTTGCAGTACATCAGGTTTTAAGCTATTATTTTGCACCCAAACGGGCACTTGTCATGTGTGATCAACGGATGTACGCTATCATGGCCTTTCACACGATTTCATCGGTATTGGTGACAGTGGCACAAGTTGTGCTTTTGTATCTTACGCACAGCTATCTGATTTATATTTTCTTGCGCATATTCTTTTTGGCATTGGATGGCTTCGCTGTCAATGCCTATGCCGACCGCATCTATCCGTTTCTTTCGAAATGCGCACAAAACACGGCTTTCCCGGTGGATACGGCTTATAAAGCGCGTGTTTGGAAAAGCACTCGATCACTGATTCTGCACCGAATCGGCGGTGTTATCAATTCCTCTACCGACAGCATTTTGATCTCTTCGCATTTGGGACTTGCGCACATGGGCGTGTTTTCCAACTATTCGCTCATCATCCATTCGCTCGGCAGCTTTGTGGCGCTTGCGGTCGGTGCAGCGTCGGCCAGTATCGGCAATTTGGGTGTCACCGAAAGCAAGGAAAAGAGCATACGCGTTCTGCGTCTCATCAGCTTTGGCAATTTTGTGCTGCTTACCAATTGTGCAGCGTTGCTTATAAATCTGATTGGCTCCTTTATCACGCTTTGGATCGGTGCAAAGCATCTTTTCGGTATGGCGGAAACGGCGGTTATTATCGCGTGTTTTTATATGTCCTACATCCGTGACCCGGTGCAGATCTATTTGCACAGCTACGGGGTCTTCAAAAGTACGGGATACCTGTATCTCGCGCGCGGCATCTTGAATCTTGCGCTGTCACTTGTGTTTGTCATGCGTTTCGGCGCAGTTGG
>URCT01000083.1 GCA_900546385.1 uncultured Eubacteriales bacterium
CGCCCATCTGGCGGCAGATGTCGGTCATCAGCGACCACATCAGGCTGTTCCACGGGGCGACCGCGCCGCCGTCAATGGTCAGCGAATCGTCCGGGACAAGAGAATCCATATCGACCGTGCGGACGGTTCCGGTTCCGCCGCAGGTCTTACACGCGCCCTGCGAATTGAAGGCAAGCTCTTCGGCAGACGGCGCGTAAAAATGCACCCCGCATTCGGGGCAGACAAGTTCCTTTCCTGCCGCGACCGCAAGTGACGGCGCGAGATAGTGTCCGTTCGGGCAGCGGTGGTTGGCAAGGCGGGAATACATCAGGCGCAGACTGTTTAAGAGTTCCGTTCCCGTACCGAAGGTACTGCGGATACCCGGCACGCCGGGACGCTGATGCAGCGCGAGCGCGGCGGGAACATACAGTACCTCATCCACCGCCGCTTTGGACGCCTGCGTCATTCTTCGACGTGTGTAGGTGGACATGGCTTCAAGGTAGCGGCGTGATCCCTCGGCATACAGCACACCCAGCGCAAGGGAGGATTTACCGGAGCCGGACACACCCGCAATGCCGACGATCTTCCCCAGCGGAATATCTACATCAATGTTTTTCAGGTTGTGGACTTTCGCTCCACGAATCAGCATTTTATCAATCATTGTTTTACGTATCGAATACCTCCTTAGGTATGATAGTTTGTACCCAGTCAGAATAATCTGCGTACTTGATTTCTTTTTCTAACATTAGTATAATTAAAATACCGAAAGAAATCAAGCACTTCGGCAAAAAATATATGGAGATTTTGCTATGAAAGAAAGCTCATAAAAGAGTTACAGGCTCGGCTGTTTTCATTCTAAAGAAAAAGCCGTGCCAAAGTGAGGCTCCGCTTTTTGATAAAAAACGGAGAAAAATGGAATAAAAACAAAAATTTTAACAAAATATGCGGCAATGTTGTCTCCAACCGGTTGACAATTTCGGCAATCAATGATATAATATGAAACGATTAATGTCTAACGCAATGCTGATACAACCACACAAGCAGAAAGGGACTTGAAATGCCTGATAACAAGACAAAAGAAATCGATATCATGGAATTACTGCAGCTCATCTGGAAAAAGCGCATCCTTGTTGTGCTTTTGGCCTTACTTGCTGCGGCTGCAACATTTCTCTGCGTTTATTATTCAACGCCTTTATACGAATCCGGCGGCGTCTTATACGTTTCGAACAGGGATCTCGGTCAGATGACGCCGACGCTTTCGGATGGTAAAACCAGCACGAGCGATATCAATGCTTCCCGTTCCTTGGTCACCTCGTATCTCGAAGTTCTCAAAACCGATGATTTTTTGTTAAAAGTTGCCGCTGAACTCAATAATGATCCCAACAATCATTATACACCGGCAAAATTGCGCAGCATGATCACCATGTCTGCCTTAAATGAGACGGAATTACTGTATGTACAGGCAATTTCGCCCGATCCGAAGGTATCCTATGAGGTCGTTACGGCAGTTTTGAAATATGCGCCGGACACCTTGATTTATGTTTTTGACAGCGGTAGTGCCAAAATCATCGACACGCCGAAAATAAGCAAAAATCCGATCAACAACAATATCGTCCGCAAGACGGTTATCGGTTTTTTTGTCGGTGCTTGCCTTGGTTGTGTTATAATCTTTCTGCTTCACTTTTTTGATCAGAAAATCCATAAGTCTTCCGATCTTGTCAAGCGTTATGAGCTCTCCGTTCTCGGTGAAATCAGGAGGTAGCAGAGCATGAAAAACGAAAAAAAAGAAATAAACGAAACCAAAGAAACAAAGGAAACAAAAGAAAAACACGGACATCGCACGCCGAATGCTTTTATGTTAGATGATGCGGCTTCCGATTTTTCCCGTGTGGAAGCCTATAAAGCCATTCGTACCAACATCATGTATTCGCTTCCGAAGTCGGATACCGGAAAAGTCATTATGGTCACCTCCTCCATTCCGAATGAGGGAAAAACCACCAACAGCATCAATCTTGCGTTAACGTTTGCCCAAACCGGCTTACGTGTGGTGCTTGTCGATTGTGACTTACGCAAACCGCGCGTTCATCGCTACTTAAAAATGCAGTTGGGCGAAGGTGTTTCCAATTATATTTGCGGTTATGCCGAATACGACAAGGTTCTCCAAAAAGATCTGCCGCAGGGCTTTGATTTGATTACGGCCGGTGAAATTCCGCCGAATCCGACGGAAATCCTCGCCTCCGAACGCTTTTCGGAGCTGATCGAACGGTTAAAAAGCGAATACGACTATATTTTCTTGGATACGCCGCCGGTCACGGTCGTTGCGGATGCAGCGATTGTATCAGCCTCCGCTTCCGGTGTGGTTGTCGTGGTAAAAGCCGATTTTACGACGTACGATGTACTGGATCAGACAGTTGAAAGCTTGAATAAGGTCGATGCCAAAATTTTCGGTTTTATCTTGACAAATACAGCCGCAAAAAACAGCAGCAGACGATACGAACGCTACAAATACAAATATTACAACGACCATTACGGCGATCGTTACGGCGACCGCTATGGTGATCATTACAGCGACCATTACGTCAGTGAGAACGAGTAAACGCTTGACAAAGAGCGAAAAAAAGTGGCTGTTTGCCGGATTATTAGTTTTACATACGGCCTTTATTTGGAGCAATTCCATGGTTTCGGCACAGGATTCCGGCGCACTAAGCGGAGGAATTGTGCTGTTTCTTCGAAACATTTTCGATCCGAACGGCCGCTTGAATCCGGAACTACTGCATTATATCATTCGCAAATTGGCACATTTTTCAGAGTTTTTTCTTCTGTCTTGCTTTTATCTGCTGCTACGCCGACAGCTGTCGGAAATATACCGCGCGCGCTGTACGCTTCTTGCACCGTTCGGCGGTTTATTAACGGCTGTTATGGATGAATTCATCCAATCGTTTTCCGGCCGCGGCAGTTTGGTAAGCGATGTGCTGATCGATTTTGGCGGCGTTATGACCGCTGTGTTCTTATTTTGGCTCATTTCGTACATTCGAGAGAAACGACAGCAAAGGTGAGTTCATGATACGCGACAATCTTCTCCGTTTTTGCAATGAAAGGCATATTTCGCCGCGCACGGTATGCTTCGCGCTCGGCATCAGCGACAGAACCATGAAGCAATGGTTAAACAATGAGGTTCCGAAGCTTTCGGCGTTAGAACCGGTTGCCGAATACTTTGGTGTGACGGTCGGCGACCTGCTTGAGGATGCCAACTATCCGTACAATTGCAAAGATCTTGATTTTCTGTTTTCAAATTATAAGACGTAACAAACGGCCATGCAGATACACTCTTGCATGGCCGTTTGTTTTCGTTTCGTCTATTCTATTTTTCGATATGAACATCCATCTGCGGAAACGGAATTTCAATGCCGTTTCGGTCGAACGTCTCCTTAACGCCCTTAGTTAAGCGGTAACGAACGTCCCAATAATTCTCCGTCGAAACCCAAACACGAAGTATCAGATTGACTGAGCTGTCGCCGAGAGAATCGACAACGGCTGTCGACTGCGGAGATTTCAAAACGCCTTTATCATCCGCCGCTAAAGCAAGAAGCGCCGACAACGCTTTATCGATATCTGCCGCATAGGCAATGCCGACCGGAATATCCATGCGTCGCGTCGGAAGTCCCGTTACGTCGGTTACCGGTGCGTTGGAGATAGAACCGTTCGGAATGGTCACCTTACGGTTGTCGAGCGTAATAATCACGGTATACAGAACATTGATTTCACAAACCGTTCCTTCAAATTCGCCCGAAACGATATAATCGCCGATTTTGAACGGTTTGAAAATCAGAATCATAATGCCGCCGGCAAAATTAGACAGCGACCCCTGAAGCGCAAGACCGACAGCCAAGCCGCAGGACGCAAGAGCCGTAACAAGCGATGTTTCGGGAACGCCGAGTGCCGTGGCGGCGGTGATATATAACACTGCATACAGGACCACCCGTATAAAGCTGTTCAAAAACGAACGCACGCTTTCGTCAAGTCCGGTATATCCTCTGCTCTTGTTCAAAAAACGGATGAGCAGTTTGATGGACTTTGAGCCAATAATCAAAATGGCTACTGCAAGCAGTATTTTGAAAATGGAGGTGGCACCAACCGTTTTGACAGTCTGCCATAAATGCTCCAAAAAGGTGGAGTAGTTTTGAATATCCGGCATAGCGTCTCCTTACATCACAGCAGATAATCCGACATGGCTCTGCCGCGCGATGCTTCGCTTTTTTCGGCCGTCGTTGCGCCCTTATATAGGCTTGGCCGCACCTGAATGCAGCATTCCGGCAAAGGTGTGTTCGGCTCGTTCCATCCGATGCCGGAACAATGCTGTTTTACGGTTTCCGTTGCAAACAAACAGCCGGTATAGCGTTTCCCGTCGGTGATTGCGGCGATGATTGAAAGCTTTTCCGGAACGGCAATGCCGAGTTTGGCGGCAGAAGCTTCAATGAGTGCCGCTTCCCGGACGGTCGCTGTCACAACCGCACTCGGATATCCATTGCGGCAGGAGCGCCAATAGGCTTCGAAAACAGCTCCGGCTTGTATTTCTGCGTCAATAAAATGAAAATCCTCTGAGCGGAAGGCGCCTTTTGCGGCAGATGTACCGGCAAAAGCGGCAAAAACGGCGGCATGGCTGCCGACAAAGGCAACGCGTTCGTGTCCGAGTGATGTGACAAACTCATCGATTGCAGCAGCAGCTGCGGCAAAATCCGGCTTTACGGCAAGCTTGATAAGCGCACTTGCGCTTTGAACAGGTTCAGAAACCTGTTGCGGGCTTTCCGAATGGTGCGTTACGGAAGCGGCCGCATTCGGATCGGCTACAAAGCTGCCTAATCCGCTCTTTTTTGTAATCAGTTTTTCATTTGCCAATACATCAAGCGCACGCCGCACGGTCAGGCGTTCCACCTGATATTCACTCATCAACTGACGTTCCGGCGGTAATTTTGTGCCGACCGGATAATGGCCGTTTTGGATTTTTTCTTTTATGTCAAGACTGATGCGCCGGTATACGGAATTTTTATGTTCGGACATTTGTTTCGCCTCCGTTTTTTGTATACAGGTATAGTATACTCGTTATTTGTGCGTTTGTCAACATTTTTGCAGAAAATGCCGCAAGAGCAAGGATTATGGAGACTTTTTGCGTAATTTTGCGCAAGAAGTCTCGAATAACCGTCTCTAAATGCCGCAATTTCCGAATTTTCTCCAAAAAAGCAGAAAAAACTTGAAAATATAGTTGAAATCCGCGCCGTTTTATGGTATGATATTTCTGTTAAACTATGGGTATGTGTCGGCAGTTCTTGTTTGCGGCACAACCGCATACGATAAAACTGACCATTCAGGAAAGGCGAAACACTATGGCAATCAAATGCGCTTTTATCTCCTTAGGCTGTCCGAAAAATCAGGTGGACAGTGAAGTCATGCTTTCGAAATTGAACGCGGCCGGCATTGAAATCGTCGAAGAGGACATTCACGCCGACGTTGTCGTCATCAATACCTGCGCTTTTATCGAAAGTGCAAAAAAAGAAGCAATTGAAACAATTTTGGATGTTGCGTGGCTCAAAAAGAACCGCGACTTAAAAGGTATCGTTGTAACCGGCTGTCTTGCTCAACGCTATAAAGAAGAGCTGTTTGCCGAGCTTCCCGAAGTGGATGCCGCTATCGGTGTCGGCGATCTTGACAGCATCGTAGATGCTGTGAAAGCCGCTTACAAGGCCGGAACCGAGCCGGATTCCGGTGCGCCCAAATACTGCCGCATCACCAAAGCCGAAAATCAAACGCTCGGCGGCGACCGTGTTGTTTCCACGCCGGAATACTCCGTCTATTTGAAAATTTCCGAAGGCTGCGACAAACACTGCACCTATTGCATCATACCGTCCTTGCGCGGAAAATTCCACAGCCGTCCGGTGGAGGAGTTAGTCAAAGAAGCGTCTGAGCTTGCCGATCTCGGTGCGCGTGAGTTAATCGTCATTTCGCAGGATACCGTCAACTACGGCAACGATTTGTACGGAAAGCCGTCGCTCGGGAAGCTGTTAAAGGAGCTTTGCAAAATCGAAAAGCTCAAATGGATTCGGGTGCTGTACTGCTATCCGGAGGATATGACCGAAGAGCTTGCCGATATTTTCGCCAACGAACCGAAAATCGTTAAGTATATCGATCTGCCGATCCAACACATTTCCGACAAAGTCTTGAAGTTGATGGGACGGCACGGCGGCTCGGCGCTTGTGAAAGAAAAGATCAAAATGCTGCGGGAACGCATTCCGGGGCTTGTGCTTCGCTCGACGGTAATCGTCGGTTTTCCGGGTGAAGGAAAAGAAGAATTTGCCGAGCTTGCGGAATTCTTAAAGCAAGTCAAATTTGAGCGTCTCGGCGTATTTGCCTTTTCCTGCGAGGAAGGAACGCCGGCGGCCAAATTAACCGAAGGAATCGTTTCCGAAAAGACCAAACAAAAACGCCTCGATACCCTCATGCGCAATCAATTCGAAATTCATGAAGCGAACAACAAAAAGCAGATCGGCAAAACGCTTGAGGTTCTTTGTGAGGGCTTTGACCGCCCGTCCGGCGTTTATTATGGCCGAAGCGCGTATGATGCACCGGAAATCGACGGAAAAGTTTATTTCCATTCGACACGAAAAATCGGCGAAGGCGAATTCGTCAACGTCAAAATCACCGAAGCAATCGATTATGACCTTCTCGGCGACGCTGTATTATAAGCTGCCGACGAAGAACCATATAAAGGAGCGTTACGCATGAGCGCACAAAACAAAGCAAAACAAATCGACAAAAATCTGCCGAACAAACTGACGGTTTTGCGGATTATTCTTGTTCCGGTCTTCATTCTGCTTTTATGGCTTCCGGCCATGACAGGCGGTGCAGTGAGCGATTTTACGGCACGATGTTTGGCGGCAATCGTTTTCGCTGTTTCCGCCGCGACCGATTTTGTTGACGGAAAGCTTGCACGAAAATATGAGCTTGTCTCGAATTTCGGAAAATTCATGGATCCGCTTGCCGACAAATTTCTCATCATCGGTGCGCTTCTTGCGGCAGTGCCGGTATATGAAAAATTCGAGTGGGCATTGGTGGTCAGCCTGGTGGTCATAATTTTCCGCGAGCTTGCGGTTTCTTCCATGCGGCTTATCGCCAAAAATGCCGAAGGCTTAGTCATTGCGGCTGCATTGCCGGGAAAAATCAAGACTTTTTCGCAATGCATCTTTGTTCTGTTGCTTTTGCTTGAGGAATATGTATTTGCCTTCAGTGATTTTTTTGTCACGTATCGTCCGCTCACGTGGACGTGCATGGCGGTGATGGTCTTTTTCACGATTTATTCCGGCATCCAATATTTTCACGTATACAAACGTTTTATTTTCGACGCATAGGTTTGCGGTTTCCTTTGGAGGGTTGACTGTTGTTCTTCAAAAATTTGCGATACGATCTGAAATCCATAAAAGAGCGTGATCCGGCGGCGCGCAACTGCTTGGAGATTTTCTTGCTCTATTCCGGCTTTCATGCACTTCTCTACTATCGCATAGCTCACTTTTTCTACAAATGCAAATTAAAGTTCTTAGCGCGCTTTGTCTCCCAGCTCGGCCGCTTTTTCACGGGTGTTGAGATTCATCCGGGTGCCAAAATCGGCCGCGGTTTGCTCATCGACCACGGCATGGGCGTTGTTATCGGCGAAACCGCCGAGGTCGGCGACAACTGTACCATCTATCAGGGTGTAACGCTCGGCGGAACGGGCAAAGATGTCGGCAAACGCCATCCGACCATCGGTTCGGGCGTGATGATCGGCTCCGGTGCTAAGGTTCTCGGCCCGTTCACGGTCGGCGACAACGCCAAAATCGCCGCCGGTGCGGTGGTTCTCAATGCCGTTCCCGAGGGCGCAACCGCCGTCGGCGTTCCGGCAAAAATCATTTATCCGGGCCGCGGAAAAACGGAAAAATGCAAAAGCGACCTCGACCAGATCCACATTCCCGACCCTGTTTCGACCGAGCTTTGCCGTATGCGCTGTCAAATCGAGCAGTTAGAGGCGCAGATCAAACGCTTGGAAGACGCTTCCGGCGCACAGAAATCGGAAAATAAGGATTAAACTCAGTTTTTAACCGAAAGGACTGTAAAACCATGAAATTATATAATTCACTTTCACGTGTCAAAGAAGAATTTGTACCACATGAACCCGGCAAGGTTTCGATGTATACCTGCGGGCCGACCGTCTACCATTTTGCCCATATCGGCAACCTGCGTTCGTATATTATGGAAGATGTTTTGGAAAAATATCTTCGTTACGCCGGTTACGATGTCAAGCGCGTCATGAATATCACCGATGTCGGCCACCTCACAAGCGATGCCGATACCGGCGAGGACAAAATGCTAAAGGGCGCCAAGCGCGAACACAAAACGGTCATGGAGATTGCCAAGTTCTATACCGACGCCTTTTTCGCCGACTGCGCCAAGTTAAACATCAAAACACCGGACGTTGTCGAACCGGCCACGCACTGCATTGCTGATTTTATCAAGGTCATTTCCGCGTTAATTGAAAAAGGCTATGCCTACGAAGCCGGCGGCAATATTTATTTTGACACATCGAAATTAAAGCAGTACTATGTTTTCAACAACTTCGAAGAAGACGATTTGCAGGACGGTGTGCGCGACGGCGTCGAAAAAGACGACAACAAGCACAACAAAGCCGATTTCGTGTTGTGGTTCACCAAGTCGAAGTTCGACGACCAAGAGTTGAAATGGGATTCACCGTGGGGCGTGGGATATCCTGGCTGGCACATCGAATGCTCGTGCATTTCCATGAAGCATCTCGGCGAATATCTCGATATCCACTGCGGCGGCATCGACAATGCATTCCCTCACCACACCAACGAAATTGCGCAAAGTGAGGCCTATCTCGGTCACAAGTGGTGCAACTATTGGTTCCATGTGCTGCACCTCAACACCTCAAACGGCAAAATGAGCAAATCCAAAGGCGAATTTTTGACCGTTTCGCTGTTGGAGAGCAAAGGCTATGCACCCGTCATTTACCGCTATTTCTGCTTGCTTTCGCATTATCGCAAATCGCTCGTTTTCAGCTATGAAAATCTTGACAATGCCAAGGCGGCCTACGAAAAGCTGATTGCACGCATTGCAAAGCTTTCGGACGGCGGCGAAGTCGATACGGCCAAATTTGAAGAACTGCGCCGTGATTTTACCGAAGCCATGGACAACGACATCAACACCTCTCTTGCCATAACCGCCATTTACAACGTGCTCAAAGCCGACACAAACGACGCGACCAAGCTTGCGTTAATCGCCGATTTTGACCGCGTTTTAAGCCTTGACCTTCTTGCAAACGCCAAAGCATACCGCGAGAACGAACAAAGCGCACCGGCCGCCGACGATGAATTTACAGCAAAAGTGAATGAAGCTGTCGCACGCCGCACCGAGGCAAAAAAAGCCAAGAATTTTGCCGAAGCAGATAAGATCCGCGATGAACTCAAGGCCATGGGCGTTATCATCGAAGACACGGCGGAAGGTCCGAAATGGAAGAGAATTTAACGCTTCTCTTTGCGCACGATGTGCGTAATTACAGCATATTGAATTTTGCCTACATGGGCGACACGGTTTTGGAGCTATTTACACGCGAGTATCTGCTTAAGACCAGCGGAAAAACCAAGCCGGGCGAGCTTGTTACCGCCTCGCGCCGCTTTGTCACCTGTGAAGCGCAAAGCGACGCGGTTTCCCGCATCGAACCGTTATTTTCGGAAGAGGAAGCCGACATTTTCCGCCGCGGCCGCAACGCAAAAACGCATTTTACACCCAAACACGGCGATGCGATTCAATACCGCCGTGCGACCGGCTTTGAAGCTCTGATGGGCTATCTGTATCTGACAGGTCGCGTTTTGCGCGCCAAAGAGCTGTTTTTGGCGGCTTTCGATACACAAAGCGGCACGAACGGCCATTCGGGCGACGAAACCGACAACCACACAAAGGAAGCGTAACATGGACAAGCTCTTTTCCCTTTTCAAACAAATCGAAACTGAAAAAGCACCGGCAGCACCGATCGATTTTGTGGTGGTCGGTCTCGGAAATCCGGGAGACAAATATCGGTATACACGCCACAATACCGGCTTTTTGGCACTTTCCTATATGGCACAGAAACTGAATTTTGAAATATCAAAAGCGCGTTTCAACGCCCTATGCGGTGAAGCCATGCTTGGTACGCACCGAACGCTGTTTCTGCTGCCGCAGACCTTCATGAACAATTCCGGCGAAGCAGTACGCCCGGCCATGGATTTCTATAAAATCCCGGTCGAACGAGTGCTTGTTGTTTACGACGATATTTCCCTTCCCTGCGGAAAATTACGCATTCGTCCGAGCGGCAGTGCCGGCGGTCACAATGGGATCAAATCGATCATCGAACACACCGGCAGTGAGAATTTTCCGCGCATCAAAATCGGCGTCGGCGAAAAGCCGCATCCCGAAATGGATCTTGCCGATTGGGTGTTGTCCGGCTTTTCGCAGGAGGAACGCGCGGTTCTTTTCGAAAAATTCGACAAAGCGTACCAAGCCGCCACACTGATTGCGGACGGCAAGATAAACGAGGCCATGAACCGCTGCAACGGCTAAGCCACATCAAATTCCGGCAGGCAGCCATACGATGCCCGAAGAAAGGAGAAAGCTTTGAACCCGATAAAAATCATCAAAAAATGCGCCAAACAGAAGCTTTATGCCGATTGGTTTACGCATATTGCGGTGTTTGTCGGCTTTTTTGCCATTTCGTGCGCCATTCTTTTCGGCGGTGCGGCCTGCGTGACGCTCCTAAACCGTTACGCGTATCTTTCTGAAGCCGATTTTGCACTGTTAGATTCCGTATACGCCATTTTCGTTGTGTTGTGCGTCATACCGCTTGCCTATGGCGTATTGACCTACGCTGTTCACGTAACGGACGGACAAGCGGCGGATGTGATGGATTTGTTCTGTGCTTTTGGAAGCGGTAAGACTTTTTGCCGCAGCTTTGCGCTGTTATGGTCACTTTTTTGGCGAGCCGTTCTTGTTTTTGCACTGCCGGTTTATTTTGTCAGCCAAGCGGATATCCTGTTATACGAAGAAAACTTTCTTTACACGGATATCGGCGGCTTTGATGTTGGCTACTTTCTAATCTCAACCGGCTTATTCATTGCTTTTTTCGCCGCATTTGCTTTCTATTCGCACTATTTCGCCGGCATTTATTTTGCGATAAAACACGAAAACGCCCGGCTTTCCGTATGCTTTTCCGCCGCAGCCTTTGCGCGGAAAGCGGATCCGGTTCAAAACGTTTATGCACGCCTGTGTATAGCGTTTCTTCCGTTATTAGTACTCTCGTTATTTACCTGCGGCATTTTATTTTTGATCTACACCGGGCCGTTAATCATGCTTGCTTTTTTTGAAACCGCCAAAAGACAAACCGCAACATTACAGGTGCGGTTTCACGCGGATGCATTTTTCGATTATCCGCCTTTAACCTTGTAATTATCACGAAAGAAGGAACATACATGAAAGAAAAGTACTATCTGACAACTGCCATTCCCTACACCTCGCGCAAGCCGCACATCGGAAACACCTATGAGCTTATTTTAACCGACTGTGTTGCCCGCTACAAGAGAATGTGCGGCTACGATGTTTTCATGCTTACCGGCACCGACGAGCACGGTCAGAAAATTGAAGATGCCGCCAAGGAAGCCGGTATCTCGCCGCAGGATTATGTGGATAACATCACAAACGAATTAAAAGGCATCTGGAAGCGCATGAACATCAGCTACGACAAGTTCATCCGCACAACAGACGATTATCATGTAAAAGCCGTTCAGCACATTTTTAAGAAGCTCTACGACCAAGGCGATATTTACAAAGGCGAATACGAAGGCTGGTACTGCACGCCCTGCGAATCCTTTTGGACGGAAACGCAAGCCGCCGACGGCAAATGCCCCGACTGCGGCCGGGAGGTCCAGGATGCGGAGGAAGAAGCCT
>URCT01000084.1 GCA_900546385.1 uncultured Eubacteriales bacterium
TCGCCGGTGAGGATTTGAATCGGTGCGAAAGGGTTACCTTTGTGCTGACGCAAGATTGCAAAGTTTCGAAAATGGGTTGTTTTACTGCAAGCTCACAGTAGCAGATGCTATTCAAAAAGGGTTGTTGCACGTTAGTTTGGGTGTGGTGGGAAATTGTTGCCGCGTTGCGCCGAGAAAAAGCTTTTCTTTATTGGTTGGCTTTGCATAAGCTGAAAAAGCAGGTCTTTTTCGCAACCAAAACACTGCCTATTTGAATAAGCCATTTTACTGTCCTCAAACGCCGCAAGTTTTCGCAACCGACACCACAAATTCCCACCCAGCCATAACCTACTGTTTGCGAAGAACAAGGCCATTCTTTTGCAGTCCGCTCTAAATCCTTACGCTGTAACGCCGGAGCGTCGCACCGATTCAAAGCCTTTTCGCCGCCGTTTTGTGCGAAAAACCGGTTTCGGCTCATGCCGCCGGAAGCTCTGCTAAAGTCTTCTTCGATAGAGCTTTGAATCGAGGTCGCAGGACGGAGTCCCGCGTGCTTTTTATGTTACTTTTTGCACGACGCAAAAAGTGACAACCCGTACTTCCTTGCAGGGAGTTTCGAGGTTCTACAAACCTCGAATCAGCGCACAAAACTACAAATTCGCGCAAACAAAATTAAAACCTTTCTCAAAAGGAGTTTCGAGGTTCTGCGAACCTCGATTCAGCTCGCCGCAATGGCGGCTTCGCTGGGGCCAAACAAAATCCTTTTGAAACCGGACAGTTTGTCGCTAAGCAAACCGGGCAGCCGCCAAAGCGACTGCCCGGTTTTTATACATTTGTACAAGCGTTAGGCAAGGATGGAATCGATATATTCCTTGTTGTCCTCATACGCCGCGCCGCCGGCATCCTTGATGCTCTGGGCGACTTCTTTGATGGACTTGACAACGCTGTCACCATAGACGGTGAAGGCATGGCCATTCACGGCATACTTCGCATAGGTGCGCGCCACAAGCTTGGTCGCATAGTGCTCTGCCGGAATGTTGGTGCAGACAGCCGTGAAGATGATGTTCGAGCCGTTGACATCGTATTGGAGGTCAAGGCCGGTCTTCTTGTCATACGCTGCGCCGTAGACATACAACGGCTTGTTTTCGTCTTCCTTCTTGAGTAAGAAGGTCAATTCGTTCGAACCGAGGATATCTTCGCGGGCAATGATGAAGCCATATTCTTCAAGTAGCGCCTTGTTTCTGGTGGTAACAGAGGAAGCGAAGCGGATACCATTGACGTTATCTGCGCCGCTGCGGATGTTGACGTTGCTCTTATCCGTCTTCGGCGAGGACGGAATGTCCGACCAAACGGCATAAACGGTTGTGTTACCGGTCAGGTCGATGGAATCAACGACATCTTCAACGGTTGCATCCGGTTTGGTTGCCCAACCGCGGAAGGTAAAGCCGGTGATTACAGGCTGTTCGCCCTTGAGCATATAGCCGGTACCGCCGCCGCGACCGGTATCCGGATCCACTTCGGTCTGAACGAAATCCTCGAAGCCCTCCGGCACGTTGGTATCATAGGTCACCGTGAAGATACCGTCGCGGTAAACACGGACATAATCGAGATAGGTATCGCCGGAATAATTGACCATGTTCGGGTCAATCGCAAAGCCATAGATCGGTCTGCCCTCATTTCCGTTGACAAACCACGGGGTAGCCCAACCGGCACTCGGCGTGTTTTCCATATCCAATTCATAGACATGATACGCATTATCGTTGATGAGCGTATGCTGCCAACTGCCGATCTGGCACGCCTTGCCGCCGTAAATGTAACCGTTTGCACTGTTTTCGGCAAAGAAGTAGAAGCTGGCAAGACCGGTCTCCGGCTTTTTCAGCTTGCTTTCCGTGATATCTTCAAAAGAAAGCGAGGTGTCGGTCACGTCAAAGCCGCTCCCGATCTTATACGAATACTGGATGATATTGTATTCCTTGGAATCAAAGCTTTCCGCCTGACGGAAGAATACACGCGCATCAGACGCATATTTGTTTGTCTGATACTGACGCAGGTGTAATACGTTTCTGCCCTCATCCTCGATGTTTTCGGTATAACGGAACTTGTTTGTACCGCTCGGAGCACTATCGCCTTCATAAACATAGCCCATAGCAGGGTCGTTTACATTCTGACAGTAGGCCGTAAATTCCATACCGCTTACTTTTTCCGCACCTGCCGCATCCAGCTTTTCGCCTGCTCTAAACATCAATCCGGACGGTGCATTATACCAGACAAGGAAATTCTCCGTTTCAAATCCGCACGCTTGTGTTGTCGGGAAAACAAAACCGTCTGCCGCCGTGGTCATGTAGGTGTTCGTTCCGTCGGTAAAGGTGATCTTTTCCCCTTTGACGGCATAGAGTGACACATCTTTATAGGCAAGCGAAACAGAATAAACCGCATCGCCGCCCATTGCTTCAGCAAAGCCGGTAGCATCCTCCGGCAAAAGCGACGTGTCAACCGTGTAAGTGCTTTCCGCCGGGTCAACGTATTTTTCGGCAAGCACAGTCGTGCCGTCCTTGGAATAATACGTCACCTTATAATACGGAATTGTGCTGATATTGTCAACATAGAAGAATTTACGATCGGTATTTCCAAGGTAAGCGGCATACGATCCGTAGTAATTGCCGTTTGCACCGCCGATGCGGATTTCCTTTACGTTCCCGCTGCTATAGGGATTGTTGCTGCCGAGGATCGTTTTGGCTTCGTGTTTCCACACGCCGCCGGTAGCTGCAAGATTTGCATAAGGCTTGCCGTCGTTGTTGACAAGGATATAGCCGCCGTTGTTAGCCAGGCGATCGTATGCATAGGCAATCGGACGGTCTGCCTCGATAGCCGGTGAAAAATCGTTTTTCGGATAGATGTAGTTGAATTTCCAGATGGTATAGATGGCGTTCGCCGATGTGTTGATACCGTCTTTCAAGTCATTTGTACCGAATTCCCAAGCATTTGTGCAACGGAAATAATCGGACAGTGTGAAGCCTTCGCCGACATTCTCAAAACCGAAGCTGTCCGGCGTGCCGGTATAGGTGTTCAAACCGGGTTTCCATTTTTCGCCGTTGACAAAGCTCACTTCGAGCGTTTTTCTGCCGTCGGAAAAGTCGGCGGCAAAGGTGATTTTTCCGGAATAGCCGACCGATGTGACGGTTGCCGACATTTTATCCGCGGAAACGGTATAGGTTGCTTCGGAATATCCAACGTCGATCTGCCACTCAACCGCTTCCGAAGAAGTAACGGTAAAGCCGGTTCCGGTCGTACCGGGATAGATAAGGGATTCTGCCGTAAAGCCGGATTCCGACTTCATCGATGCGCTTTCCGAATAAATTTCGGCTTCTGCACTCGTTTCGACGGCTTCAAGGGATAGCGCGGAAGCGCCGAACGTGAACAGCATTGCCGCAAGAATGCTTGCAAGTGCTTGTTTCATGATAGTTCTCCTTATATTTATTTTTCAGCATTTCTGCCGGAATACTATTTGATTTCAACCGTAACATCATCAACCAAGAAGGCGGACGAACCGTCTGCGGTAAATTTACTCCATATCTGGAAGCAGTCATCCTCGGAGGGAATATAGTTTTCGGGAATGGTGTATTCGCAGGTGACTGTCTGCCAACCGGTATTGCTGTTCTTGTTGGCGGCAGACGGGCGCGTATGGTCCTTGACGTTGATACCGTCTGTGCCGTAGATCAGGTTGTCGCTGATAACGGCATTGGTGTATTCCGTTTGTTTGCGGCTGAGCATGGGCGAAATCCGGTAGGTAATCTTATAGGTGGCGCCGCGTTTGAAGTTCATATACACATTAAAGTAGGTATAGTAATTTCCGTCGACATTGCAATAGACAGACCAAACAGCCTTATCCCGGTTATCCGGATCCGAGACCGTATTGATCGAGATATACCCGGGTGCACTCACAGTAACGCCCTCCGGCATCTCACTGCTTCCCGTCAAATGCTTGACTTCAACCGCTTTTTCCGGAACAGCCGTCTCAGCCTTTTTCAACTGTGCATCGATATAGGGCTTTGCTTCTTCCTTGGTAAGGCAGCGAAAATAGTCCACCCGGAACGGGTCGGTGATTCCGTCAAACGGGTCAAAACGGAGTCGGGTAATCGTACCCTTGAATTCCGCCTTGGTGGAAAGATCAAACGCTACTTCGACGATATCGCCGTCTTTTAAGCCCTCTGACAGGTAGTTGCCGTTAAAGCACTGTGCCGCCTTCACGCCTCCGCCGTTTACACCGAAGAACAGCTGCGGAATTCCCGACCAGTATTTGTTGGTCATGGTCTTGGAATCGTATACAAGTCCGACAACGATATAAGCATACTCTTCCGCTTCAAAATTGACGTCAATGCTGATAGCCGGATCACCGTTGGCCGGTTCGACGTTCAGTTTTCCGCCGCTGAGGAAGCCCTGGCCGTTGCCGACGCTCCAACCGCCCATATAACCGGGAATATCGAATTCCCATTGATTGGGCTTCATGGCGGCAATCTGTGCGGCCTGTTCGTCGTCGGCAGATTGAATGTTCAAAATGCCGTTCTGTTCCGTGCAGGGATAGCCGAGAAGCTCTGCAAGCTTTTTAATGCGGAACACCGGCAATCCGTCGCGCAAGGTAAAGGTGTAGCCGAGTTTTTCTTCTTTTCCGTCTACGAGCACGCTGTCACTGCCGACACGGAATACAAGCGTTTTGTCGGTCGGCGTATGAAGTGTGAGCTTTCCGTCGCCGTCAAAGCGAGAGTATTCGTAAAACAGGCACAACGCAGAGTAGAAGCCCTTGCCTCTTGCTTCGCCGACCACTTCATAATCGCCGCCTGCGGCAACGGTCGGCTTGAACGAAAAGGCAAGTTCTGTGCCGTTGACGGTAATCGTCGGAACCTTCTTGGCAGTATCCTTCGGCTTCAAAAACTCGATTAAGGCAATTTCAAAGGTGCCGGGCGCCGTCATCGGGTCAAAACGGAGGTTGACGATGCGATCCTTATAGGTTTTCATCTCGGAAAGGTCAGCATACAGATCCACCCATTCGCCGGCTTTGGGGATGTCCATGAGTTTGACCTTGTCGTAATTCCAGGTGCCGTCGTTGTCCGTTAAGAAGAACAGCTCTGCCTGGCAGACAACGCTTGCTTTCATGCGGACATGGAAGATCGGTGCGTCCTCGGCACTGAAGCCACGGAAATTCACAGCCTTGATGCCGGGGTCAATACCGGGTGCTGTACCGGAAATGACGCCGCCGTCTGTACTGTAATCTTCAATTCCGTGCGAACGTTCCCAAAACAGAACGCCGTCCTCGCTCATATCGTACCGGCACACAACCGTCATATCCTCTGCGGAGAGCGTATCGGACGTCACTTCGTCGCTTTCAAAGCGATACCGGCGAATCGGCGTGGAAGCCGTCACATACGTGCGGCAGACGCGCGCTTTCTGCGCTTCGGTCGGTCTGACGTCAAGAGCGGTGTGATCCGTCGTATCCTTTGTAAAGGTCTTGCGGATGTTTTCCAGATAATCAAAGCCGGTCGATTCGGTCGGAAAAACGTACGTTCCCTCGGAAAATTCGTTCCAGGTCGAAACAAATACCGTGTTGTCGCGCCATGTACCGGTATGAAGTGCCGAAAGCTCCTTCTTCATGCTTTCACAGACTGAAAGATGTCCTTCGGGCGTAATGAGATCGGAACGGCGGTCGTTTCGTCCGATGTCGTTGAAACCGACGGAAACGGTCGGAATGTGGTGCGTGCCAAGCGCTTGCGCCTTTTGCAGGTTGGTTTGGTTGCAGTCAATCTGATATGCGGCAGACGAACCGTCCCTGCCCCAGTGATAACCATAGGTAGCCGTATCGACTCCATACGAAGCATACAGCTTGTATAAATCATCCGTCACCTTGTTTTGAGCACTGAACAGAAGGATAAGACCGTCATAGCCCATCTCTTTCAATTCCTTGTCCATGAACGCGAGTGCCTTGCGGCTGCCGCCGTCGTTGGCAAAAGATTTATTGAAGCGGTTGGCATCCCAGATCGTGAGTACAGCCTTATTGTCAAGCCGCGCATAGCGTTCATCCGAGAAATAGTACTCTTTCCAGTATTTCCACAAGTATTCCTTGAACTGCTCAAAGCTTCCCACATCACCGTAATTGTTTTCCCACATGATGCAGAAGTCAAGCCTGTCGCTGTACCGGGCATTCATATATCCGTCATGCAGAGCACTGTAAGAGGTCCGCATTTTCTTAATCGGAGCAGTCGTGTCGGCATACGGCGCATACCAGCAGATATGCATAAAGTCAATGCCGTGCTCGACCATCCATTTGATCTCCCAGTCAGCCGTTTCGGGCAAACCGTCGTCATAATAGCCGAGATACGGCGTGAATTCCTCAAAAGGACTGACCGCGTCCCATCCCTCATAGGCAGTGTTGTCGCGCCAGAGAGAGCAGACGTTCATCCCGATGTTGTAGCCGTCGTCACGTGCGCTGACCGGTTCTGCCGGATAATCGTCGTGTTTGATGACCGGCGCAATGCTCACATCGTCAAACCAAAGAACAGCATCCTTATCCGGTGCAAAGCTTACGGTGACACCGTCAACAAACGGAGCGGAAACGGAAACGGTCGCACGCTCCTTGCCGTTGATTTTGATAACAGCCGTTCCGGCCGACAGGTCGCCCTCAATCCGCAAGCACTGCCATACGTTTTCGGTATACGTGTGAAGCTTTGTATCGCCTGCCATAAACGCACCGTCCGCCGTGCGGATTTTCAACACTTCGTTCCCGACACCGGTGAGCGTCACCGCCGCACCATCCGCCTTTTCCGGCAAAAGCAAAAACGTTTCAAACGCAAATTTTCCGCCTACGGCATTGAACGAGGTTGCTGCGCTTGCCGCTTTTCCGGCAGACGCGACCATTTTGGCGCTGAACAGGTCACTGCCGACCTGGGATAGGATTTTTTCGACCGTCACTGCTCCCTCGGTCGTCCATTCGGCCGGTGCTTTTCCGTCAAAGCCGTCAATCGCGAGAAAATGCTCGTTGATCGGGTAGTTTTTATTTAACATCGCATACTTGACAGAGAATAAAGCCGTTCCCTTTTTCTCCGTGCCGAACGTAATGCGGCTTACCGTATCGCCGGAAAGCGTAACCGTATCGGTCTTTTTGCCGTTGATGACAGCATAAGCGGTCTTTTTGTCCAAATCCAGCCGGAACACAACAAAGAATCGACCGGTCTCCGACGGTTTGATGTCACATTCGGTCGCCGATTCGGTTTTGCCGGCAAGAAGCAGGCGTCCGTTCTTGACCGAAAGCTTCAACGCATTCTTACTGCCGTCGGAAAAGGCGATATAGGCACACCCTTCGTCGCTTTCCGCATTGAAAACAGTTTCAAACGTCAAAAGTCCCTCGCTCTCCGCGTTAAAATCGCGGAAGATCGCCGTGTGCGCCTTGTCGGAAATATCGTAGAAAGTGGGACGTTCATAACCGCTGAAATTGGAGAGATCGAACCGGTTATCGTATTTCCAGCCGTTGGCAATGCCGGTCATCATGCCGTCCATTTTGGGGCAGTCGATGATGGCATAGGCGTCGGAATAGGAACGTGCGCCGTCCTTGAACGTTTTGGAAACGCGCTTGGTGCTGTCGGCAACGCGAACGATCATGGCTGCAATTTCACAGCGCAGCAAGCTCGAATCCGGTGCAAAGGTTCCGTAATCATCGTTGCCGGTCAAAACGCCTGCGCGGTAGAGCATGAGAAGCTTTTCGGCATACGGCGCGTTTTTGGCAACATCCGGAATGCTGTCGAGCGTGTTGACTGCCGGAAGATTTCCGCAAGCGTCAGCTAAAAGCTCTGCCATCTGCGCACGCGTAATCGTCTGCTCTAAGGAAGCAAACATAGTTTCTTTCATAATGCCGTTCTGCAAGGCATACGCCGCATACGGCGCATACCATTCGCCGGCGCTTTCGGGAAGCGCGGTTCCGTGCAAGCTCTGGTGAATGCGGACAGCAACCGTTACACCTTCTGCCGCCGTCAACGTTCCGTTCGGCGAAAAGGTGGTCTCGCTGTCGCCTTTCATAAGACCGAATTCGTACACCTCTTTTACGCTGGTTTCGTACCACGAACCGTTTTCCAAATCGGTAAACAGGTTATCGGGATAAGCGGTGCTTTTGGAGAAATCCGCCGAAACGGTAAAACCAAACGCAGCACTTGCCGCAAGAGCTGCCAAAAACAAAGCGGCTTTTCGTCTGATGTTTCTTTTTTGCATAGTTGTCATACTCCTTCTTTCTTTGCTTGCGGCTTTGCCGTGTCAAGCATACACAAAAGCCGTTCGATAAAAGCAGTGATCGCATCGGGATCGGTTTCAAACTCCGTAAAACTGCCGGCTATCGTTTTGGCCATCCGATCCACCACAGAAGCGGAACTAAGGCACGCGGAAAGCTCCTGCAGCAGTTCCCAAATCTCGCAGCCTTCGATGGTTGCAAGCGCACGGTTTGACAGAATAAAATCCGGTTTTTCGCGGTCGGGATAGACGATAAACCCGTCGCCCTTGAAGCGTGCATCGGGAGCGGTCGTGTAAATTCCCTCGCCCCAATGGTTGAAACCCCAGTGCAAAAAGCCGCTTGCCTTTGCCGAAAAGCAGGCAATATACATAAGACAGCTGTATACCTGCGGCGCGTCGATGAATTTTCTTAGCCATTCCGGTTCTTCGGGGAAGCAACAGCTGTAAACATAGAATTCTCTGCCCTTTTCCAGCCGGTCGCGGTAAAAGCATGGCTCTTCGTTAAAAATATCGATTCGCGGGATGGGAATGTCGCATTCTTCGTCCAGTGCATGGGCAATGTTGCGTAAATAGATCGCCTCGGAGCACGGCACATCCGGCAGTTCGCGCCGGGCAATGTTGCGCACCCACAGCCATGAATCGGTTTTGTTCGGCTCGTCCTGCAAATGCGCCGCAAGCATAGGCGTTTCGCCGCGTTCCGCAAAATGACGATATAACGCACGATACAAACAGGAAAGGTAGCTTTCCGCACTGCCGTCGCCATCCGTCATCGCAAAATCAACGGGATTTCCCGCTTCATCCAGTCCCTTGACCGCATTGCCGGTTTGTCCGGCCACAAACGCCGGAATGACAATCCGCTTGTAAGAGCCGTGTTTCAGCATGATATCCAAATAGCGGTCAAGGAGAGAAAAATCAAAATGCCATGTGTCCGCGCCCGTTCTTTTACTGCCGGACGCCCATAAAAGCTCGGTCATGCCCTCGATCTGCAAAACATTTATGCGAAGCTTTTTCTGCGCTTCGGCAAGCTTTGCAAGCCACGCTTCCCATTCTTTGCCGTATCGCTCATACGGATACAGCGCATCCTCTTTTGTGCCCGACGCGCGTGCGTCCGACAGAGGAAAATAGATGCGCGTCTGCGACCAATACTCATGCGAAAAAGCAGAATCTTTCGATTCGCATAACGCCGTTTGGTGAACGCAAAGCGTCATGTAGGCCGAAAAGTCGCCGTTTGTGGTATGTACGGTAAATTTGATACGGCTTGTTCCGGCTTTTGCCGTAAGCGATGTTTCAAACACAAGCACAAACGGCTGTGTGACATTGGCCGGAACGTGCGTTTTGATTTTTTCGGACAGAATGTCCGGATACGGCAAACCGTCGGCAAAGGAAATAAAGTCCTGCAAATAGCTTACGGCACGCACACCGTCCGGTACGCCCTCAAATTCCGCCGACAAAATATCGAAGCTTTTCATGCTGTCGCGCAAGCAAAAAAAGCCGGAAGAATGCATATTTTTGGCCGTGTGCAAACAAAGCTCCGCCACATCGCCCTTTTCCATCATGCTGTGCTTAAAAACGCTCCAAGCGGCACTTTTGCACCAAGAATTCATCGTCATCATCGTGAGTTCACCTTTTATCCCTGTTTTCCTACATTTCTCATAAAATTCCGATATTCAAGCATATTTTTGCCGTATTTCTTCTTGAAGATCCCACGGAAAAAGCTTTCGTTTTCATACCCAACACTGCCGATGATCTCACTGACCGAAAGATCTGTGTCCGCCAAGAATTTGGACGCCACGTAACAGCGTTTTTCCTGCAACAGTTTGGAAAGCGGCTTGCCGTAAATTTTCGCAATGAGACTTCTCGTATAGGCCGCAGAATAGCCAAGCTGTGAAGCAAGTGCTTCAACATTTGCATCCTTCAGATTCCGTTCGATATAGTCTTCGGTAATATGTTTGACCGTTTCGATTTTGCCGGATTCCGGCAGCGACTCTTTCATGAACACGATCGCCGCAGCAACCTCGGCTTCTGTCGGAATCGAAGGTGCCGCGCCATGCCGCGAAACGGCAATGGCAGCCGCAGCAGATGCGCTTCGCAAAGCCTTTTCCACATCGCCGTGTGCGGCAATCCCGGCGATGAAATAGCCGGTAAACGTATCTCCGGCAGCCGTGGTGTCAACGGCTTCTGCCAAAAAAGCCGGTTGATAGATCTCCGCAGCTTTCTGATAGAAAATACTGCCCTTTTTGCCGAGCGTCAGAACCACTTTCAAATCCGGATAGCGCTCACCGAAGTATTTCAAGCTGATTTCCGGTTCTTTGCAGCCGGAAAGCGTTTCCGCTTCAATCTCATTTAAGATAAGGTAGGAAAGCTTGTTGAAATCGATCTTTTCGATGTTTTCGTTGCAGGGAGACGGATTCAAAACAATGCAAAGCCCTTTTTCATACGCTTTTTCCACAATGTAATCCACGGCATTCAATTCGTTCTGCAACAGAATGATATCGCCGCGTTCAAAGCGCGAGAGCGTTTCATCCACAAAATCCGGTGTGATTTTCGCGTTCGAACCGGGATATATAAAAATGGAATTATCGCCCTGTGCGCTCACTTGGATAATCGCATGACCGTTTTTGCCGTCCACACGTTTGATGCCTGACACGTCCACGCCGCTGTTTTTCAAAAGCTCCAACAGCATATCGCCGTCTTCACCGATACAGCCTGCATGGAAGACTTTGCCGCCGGCTCTTGCAAGTGCAATGGACTGGTTTAGTCCTTTTCCGCCGGAGAAAACATTCATTTTATCACTTGTTTCGGTTTCGCCTACCATAACGATATGATCCATGGAATAAACGATATCGATGTTACATGAGCCAAAATTGAGTATTTTCACTAAAATTACACGCCTTTTATTTGTTCTTTACTATATAATATCACGTTTTCAAGCAAATGAAAAGAGCGAATTCGCTCCAAAAACAGACCAAATTATACATTTCCGCCGCCTGCGGTGGAAATGCACACGGAGTGTGCTGTCCCGGCAGGGACACCGCCGTAAGGCGGAAAAGTTTTTTGCCCTACTTTTTGTACTTTACAAAAAGTAGGAAAAGTTCCCGAAGGGAACACCTTTGGCGGCAAGCCGCCAAAGGTGCCGCGGAGCGGCAAAGGATTTCATTGGGTTAGTGGGAAGTTGTAGTTTTGTGCGCTGATTCGAGGTTTGCAGAACCTCGATTCTCCCTTTGGGAAAGGATTTAATTTTGTTCGTGTGAAGTTGTTGTTCGGGTGGGCTGATTCGAGGTTTGCAAAACCTCGATGTTCTCTGCAAAGAGAACGATTTTATTCTTTTTGCGTCGTGCAAAAAGAACCAAAAAGCACGCGGGACTCCGTCCTGCGACCTGCGATTCAAATCTCCGCTCGATACATAATTTTTGCAGAAGTGACCGGCGTTCATCAAGTAACCGGCCGCGCCGGGTATTGCAAGCTTTCCGGATATCGCCGGTGAGGATTTGAATCGGTGCGAAAGGGTTACCGTACTGCTAACGCAAGACTGCGAAGTTACGAAAAAGAGAGAGCTTTCTGCAAGCTCACAGTGGCAAGCGGTATTCGAAAAGGGTTGTTGCACGTTAGTTTGGGT
>URCT01000085.1 GCA_900546385.1 uncultured Eubacteriales bacterium
CATGTTGAAGGTGTTGAACATATCGCGCTCATCAATGTTTCCGGCCTTTGCGATTAAATCGAAAATCGGAAGCACCCGAACGGCTGCACGGTCGATTTCGGCGCAAAGCCCATCGGGAATGCTGCGCGGAATGTTTTCGTAAAAACCGCCGCCGGTGATGTGGGAAATGCCGCGCACGGTCACCTTTTCAAGAAGCGAAAGAATCGGTTTTACATAGATTTTGGTCGGCGTCAGCAGCGTTTCGCCGACGCTTTTGCCACCGAGTTCTGCGACCGGCGTTTTGATGTCGGCTTTTTCTACATCGAATACCTTGCGTACCAGCGAAAAACCGTTGGAATGCACGCCGCTGGACGGGAGCGCCACGATCACATCCCCCTCACGCATGGTTTTGTTGTCCAAAATCTTCTTTTTATCGACCGCACCGACCGCAAACCCGGCAAGGTCATATTCCTCGACCGGATAAAAACCGGGCATTTCTGCGGTTTCGCCGCCGATGAGTGCCGCGCCGGACTGCACACAGCCCTCCGCCACACCCGAAACAATTTGGGCAATGCGCTCCGGCACGTTTTTGCCGCAGGCGATATAATCGAGGAAAAAGAGCGGCTTTGCACCGCTGCAAATGATGTCGTTGACGCACATGGCAACACAGTCGATGCCGACCGTGTCGTGCTTGTCCATCAAAAAGGCGAGCTTTAATTTGGTGCCGACGCCGTCCGTGCCGCTGACAAGTACCGGTCGTTCCATGCCGGTCACGTCTAATTCAAACAGACCGCCAAAGCCGCCGATGTCCGAGCATACGCCGCTTGTCATGGTGCGTGCGATATGCGCTTTCATAAGCTCGACCGCTTTGTAGCCGGCAGTGATGTCCACACCGGCGTTTTTATAGCTTTCACTGTAACTTTTCATGTTTGTCCTCCAAGTCCTTCGCCGTCATTCGCCTTTGTCGAGCGGCAGTTTTTCTTCGAAACGGCTTTTGCCGTTGTCAAGCGGAATTTCGGTCGGATAGTTCCCGTCAAAGCAGGCGGCACAGTGGGAACATTGTTTGTTGTCGTGCGCTGCAAGCATACCGAGATGGTTGACGTTTAAGTAGCCGAGACTGTCCACACCGATGATTTTTGCGATTTCCTCCACCGAATGACGGCAGGCGATGAGCTTGTCGCGCGAATCGATGTCGGTGCCGTAGTAGCAGGGATTTAAGAAGGGCGGTGCGGAAACACGCATATGGATTTCCTTTGCACCTGCGTCGCGTAACAGCTTGATGACCGGCGCACTGGTCGTGCCGCGTACAATCGAGTCGTCAATCAAAACCACCCGTTTGCCGTCAACGGCCTCACGCACGACGTTGAGCTTGATGCGAACCTTGTCCTCGCGCGACGATTGTCCGGGCGAAATAAAGGTTCTTGCAATGTATTTGTTTTTGATAAGGCCGATGCCGTAGGGAATGCCGCTCTGACGGGCATAGCCGATGGCAGCGTCAATGCCCGAATCGGGAACGCCGATGACAATATCGGCCTGCACCGGATGCTCGAGAGCCAAAAAAGCACCGGCACGCAGTCTTGCCGTGTGTACCGAGCAGCCGTCGATCTGACTGTCGGGACGGGCAAAATAAATGTACTCGAAAATACAGATTTTCTTTTCTGCCTTGTCGCAGTGATCGGTGATCGAACGAACGCCGTTTTTGTCAAACACAACGATTTCACCCGGCTCAACATCGCGGATAAACGTTGCGCCGACCGCGTCAAGCGCACAGCTTTCCGAAGCGACAATGTAGCGGCCGTCCTCGGTCTTGCCGTAGCAGAGCGGCCGGAAACCGTGTTCGTCGCGCACGGCGATAAGCTTCGACGGCGACATGAGTACGAGCGAATACGCACCCTTTATCCGGTTCATGGCGCGGTTTACGGCTTCTTCCACCGAGGACGAATGAATGCGCTCCTTGGTGATGACATAGGAGATGACCTCGGTGTCGCTGGTCGTGTGGAAGATCGAGCCTTCAAGCTCCAATTCCTCGCGCAGGGCGGAGGAGTTGACTAAATTTCCGTTGTGAGCCAGTGCCATGCGGCCTTTGATGTGATTGACCACAATGGGTTGGGCGTTGACGCGGTCGTTCGAGCCGGTTGTGCCGTAACGCACGTGTGCAACCGCCATGTTGCCGTCTCCGAGACCGGCTAAAACGCGCGGCGTGAAAACATCGTTGACAAGTCCCAGATCCTTGTAGGAATTGAACAGACCGCGGTCGCCAACCACGATTCCGGCACTTTCTTGGCCGCGGTGCTGGAGGGCGAATAACCCATAGTAGCAGGTTGAAGCCACGTCGCAGGTCTCCGGCGCGAAAACGCCGAAAACGCCGCATTCTTCGTGAATTTCGTGATTTTTAGTATGTATCATAAAACTATGTCCGTCACTTTCGTTTCAGACGCTTTCAGGCGTTATGTTGCCTGAAACGCGAGATGGAGGGGCTTTCGGTGCAAGCTTTATTCGCCTAAAAGACGCTTGCGGATCTCGATGTACGCATCCTCCACATGACCGAGGTCGCGGCGGAAGCGGTCTTTGTCGAGCTTTTCGTGGGTCTTGCTGTCCCAAAAACGGCAGGTGTCGGGCGAAATCTCGTCGGCAAGAACGATTTTGCCGTCATGGGTTCTGCCAAATTCCAGCTTGAAATCGACAAGCTCAATGCCGAGACCCAGAAAATACTTCTTCAAAACCTCATTGACCTTGAAAGCAAGCGTTTTAATAGTCTCAATCTCTTCTTTGGTCGCAAGCTTTAAGGCAAGCGCATGATACGAATTGATGAGCGGATCGCCGAGATCGTCGTTCTTGTAGGAAAATTCAATGGTCGGCTCGTCAAAAACAATGCCTTCCTCAACGCCGTAACGCTTGGCAAAGCTTCCGGCCGAGATGTTGCGGATGATGACCTCAAGCGGCACGATGCTTACTTTTTTGACGACGGTTTCGCGGTCGCTTAATTCCTTGACAAAGTGCGTCGGAACGCCTTCTTTTTCGAGTAATTGCATCAGATAGTTGGTCACGCGGTTGTTGATGACGCCTTTGCCGGCAATCGTGCCTTTTTTGAGGCCGTTAAACGCGGTCGCGTCGTCCTTGTAATCGACAATGACGAGATTTTCGTCGGTCGTGGCGTAAACTTTCTTGGCCTTGCCCTCATAAAGCTGTACGGTCTTTTCCATCTTGAATTCTCCTTGTCTGTTTTATGGGTATTGATTCTTCTTCTATAACTTATGCGTTAAAGCGTTCTTCGATGGCCTTGTTTTTTTCGATGACCTTGTCATGCCCGGCGTTCCTTGCGTCATTTAACTTTTTTGCAAGTGCTTCGTCGGTCACGGCCAAAATCTCGATACAAAGCAAAGCGGCGTTGACGGCACCTCCGATGGCGACTGTTGCAACCGGAATGCCGCTCGGCATCTGAACAGTCGATAAAAGTGCGTCAACACCGTCGAGAACGGTTGATTTTACGGGGATTCCGATTACGGGGAGTGTGGTGTTTGCAGCGATAGCTCCTGCAAGGTGCGCAGCCATGCCGGCGGCGGCGATGATGGCGCCAAAGCCGTTCGCGCGTGCGGAAAGCGCAAAGGCGCGTGCCTCCTCAGGCGTGCGGTGCGCCGAATACACGTGTACCTCATGCGGAACACCATAGTCCTTTAAGGTGTCAATCGCCTTTTCGACGATCGGAAGATCACTGTCGCTGCCCATGATGACGGCAACTTTTTTCATGTGTTCACATTCCTTTCTTATCTCGAATCCCGAGCGGATGAGCCGGGAAAACAAAAAGACACACTTACTCTGACGAAGCAAGTGTGCCCAGACGGTCGGCGAGTATGTTCTCTGTTCCCTTGTGGTAATCCACATTTCCGTCAGTTGCAGAGAATTTCGTTTACAAGAGTATTATAACAGTAAACCGGCAAAATGTCAACCGATAATTTTGCTAAATATTCGTGGTGTCCGTGTGAACAATTCTGTATGGTTTTACGGTTTTTCCGGCGAAATGTAGTCTTTCGGCAGGGGCGCGTCACTCAAAACCGCATCAAACGCGGAAATATGCCGTAAATTCTGCAAACAGCTCACACCGAATTTGCTGCTGTCGCATAACAAAATCCGCTTTTGGGACTGTTCGCACATGGCAAGTCGGATCTCGTTTTCTTCGGCGGAATTGTCGCAGGCGTAACCGTTTTGCGTGATGCCGCGGCAGGAGAAAAAGCAGAGGTCGGCGTTGTAGCTTCGAATGGTGCGAAGCGCGTCTGTGCCGACATAGGAAAACGAGCGGTTAATCATGCTTCCGCCGGTGCAGATGTTTTTGATGCCGGCCCCGCCGAGTGCAAGCGATGTTTTGGCACTGCTTGTAAGGACGATCAAATTCTTGAACGCGGCAAGCTGCGGTACAAGCGCGAAGGCGGTCGTGGAGCCGTCCAACATTAACACCATGCCGTCGGACACATAGCCTGCGGCCTTTTCGGCAATGAGCGCCTTTGCCTTGTCGCGCTCGTCCAAACGGCGCAAGAACGGGATCTTTTCGTCGGCGGCCGCGTGTACTAACTTGTACGACCCGTGCGTGCGGATGAGATATCCCTTGTCTTCTAACTTGATCAAATCGCGCCGCAGCGTCGAACGGCTGACAAACAGCTCCTTTGCCAGCGTTTCCAAAGCCAGCCCTTCGCCCGTGACGAGCAAACGCAGAATTTTTTCTTCTCTCTCATAAAACGGCATACAATCACTCCGGTGAAAATCGGCAAGAACTGAACGAAACGTCCGAAATATCGTTCAATTACTGCGCGATATCTTCAATCATTCGTTCGAATCTTGACTTTTTCGAGGTTTTGTCTTAGTATAACATAAGAAACAAAAATATGCAAGAAGGAGAAAAAACATGGTTCTACAGGAGATTCAACACTGCCCGTGCGGCAAAATCCACCGTTCGTCGGTCAAACAGCTTGTTGTCGGCGCAGGCGTTCTCGAAACACTGCCCGAAATTGTCAAAGATTTTGCCAAACCCTTTGTGCTTGCCGATGTGCATACCTTCGCGGCCGCCGGAAAGCGCGTGACGGAACTGCTTGCGGCCGCCGGAAAGCCATATGCGCTGTATGTCTTTGAAAACGAAGCGTTGAAACCGGACGAAAATACCGTCGGCAGTGCCGTGATGCATTTTGACAACAGCTGCGACGCGGTCATCGCCGTCGGCTCGGGCGTACTCAACGATACCGGTAAAATTTTGGCCGCCCTTGCCGGAAAGCCGTATGTCATCGTCGGCACCGCTGCGTCGATGGACGGCTATGCGTCGGCCTCCTCGTCGGTGGAGCGCGACGGCCTTAAAATCACGCTGCCGTCCAAATGCCCGGATATCGTCATCGGCGATACGGATATTCTTAAGGACGCACCGATGCGAATGCTGATTTCGGGCCTTGGCGATATGCTCGCCAAATATATCAGTATCTGCGAGTGGCGTCTGTCGCATATCATCACCGGCGAATACTATTGCGAAGCCGTGGCACAAATGGTGCGAAGCGCACTGCATACCTGCGTCGAACACGCGGATGGGCTGTTAAGGCGCGACGAACGTGCCGTACAGGCTGTGTTTGAAGGCTTGGTGCTCGGCGGCGCGGCCATGGAATATGCCGGTATGTCGCGGCCGGCATCGGGCGTGGAGCATTATTTTTCGCATATTTGGGATATGCGCGGTCTGGAATTCGGCACGCCGGTCGATCTGCACGGCATCCAATGCGCCATCGGCACGCTGTATGCTGCCGAAATCTATGATTTTTTGCGCACCTATACGCCGGATAAGCAAAAGGCACTCGACTACGTGAAACACTTCGATTATGAGGCCTATCAGGAAAAGCTTCGTGCCTTTCTCGGCAAAGGTGCACAAGCGATGATTGCCTTGGAACAAAAAGAGCAGAAATACAACGTGCAAAAACACGCCGAACGCTTGGAAATCATTCTGAACCGTTGGCCGGAAATTCAGACCGTCATAAACGAAGAAGTGCCGCACGCCGAAGACATCCGCGCACTGCTTCGCAAAATCGGCGCACCCGAGAGGGCAGACGACATCGGTCTTGACGAACGCGACCTGCCGCGCGTATTTCATGCGACCAAGGACATCCGCGATAAATACGTGCTGTCGCGGCTGTGCTTTGATTTGGGAATCATCGATGAGATAAACTTTGAATAAACCGGACCGTTGTCCCGAAAGGAATCGAATATGAAACTTTCCATCAATGCAGAACATTTCTGCGACCGTGCCGACGGCAGCAAACGTCCGTTGGAGACCGCCTTGAAGCTGTGCGCCGATGCCGGATTCTCAAACGTGGACTTGCTTGTGCCGGAAAACGAGGCCGAACAGACGGCAGAAATATTGGAAACATACGCGTTAACGGTCAATCAATCGCATTGCCCGTTCAACCGCTATGCGAAGAAGGACTATGCGCTCTTTGCAGAGGATATTTTAAGCGCGGTGCGGAGTGCCCACCGTTTGGGTTCGAAAATCCTTGTCGTTCACGGCGATGAGTTCGATTTTTCCGCCGAGGCATATTCCGAGAAAGCTGTTTTGGAATTCAATTACCGCCTGTTTTCGCCGGCCGCCGAGTTGCTTGACCGGTTCGGCATGAAGCTTGCATTTGAGAACGTGTTTCCGGATATGAACGTGCCGCGCTATTGCTCGACGCCGGAGGAGCTGCTGACGCTTGTCGGAAAATTCCCGAAAGAAACCGTCGGCATTTGCCTTGATACCGGACACGCCAAGGTGGCGGATGACAAGCATTATCTCGAAAATATCCGCTCGTATGCCGATCGCGTCATCGCAACGCATATGCACGATAACTATTACGGCAAAGACCTGCATCTGTTCCCGTTTTTGGGCGAACTGGATTTGGCTGCCTGCGTCAAAATCTTAAAAGAAGCCGGATATGCCGGGGAGTTTACCTATGAATTCGTGTACGACCGCATTCCCGATGAATTCTTGCCGGAGGTGCTGCACCTTTTGTACCGGATGGGAAAATTCTTGACTGTATAACAAAACGAGCAAAATTGCCCGGAAAAAGAAAAAAATCCTGCTATCCGGCAGAAAATGTCTTGCAAAACCGCGCAAATCGTGTTATACTGTTCGTATCTTAGCAGATATGCTGAAAACAGGAGGAAATTGAACATGAAATACGGATTACAGCTGTACAGCGTCAGAGACGCTGCCGAAAAGGATTATGAAATGACACTGCGCGAAGTGGCCGCTATGGGTTACGAATACGTTGAACCGGCAGGCTTCTTCGGTCACAGCGCCGAACAGGTCAAGGAATGGCTTGACAAATACGGCCTTACCATTTCCGGTACGCATTCCGGCTTCGGCGATCTCGAAAACGATTTTGCCGGCACGGTGAAGTATCACAAGACCATTGGCAACAAGCGTTATATCGTTCCGGGTGTGGATACCTCGAATAAAGAAGCCCTCGACCATGCTGTCGAGCTGTTCAACAAGTATCAGCCCATGCTTGCCGCAGAGGGCATCGAGCTTGGTTATCATAACCACCACAGAGAATTCATTCTCAACGGAAGCGCACTTTATCCGAACCTTTACTTTAAGGAAAAGACCAATATCAAGTTTGAGATCGATACGTTCTGGGCGTTTGTCGCTCACCGTGACCCGGTCACCGTTCTCGAAGAATTCAAGGACAGACTCATCGGCTGCATCCACTTAAAGGACGGCAACCGCTATCCGACCGTAGCCGGCAAGGCTCTCGGCGAAGGCTCCGCACCGGTTCGCGACGTGATGGCAAAGGCAAATGACCTCGGTCTGTTGATGGTCGTTGAAAGCGAAGGCTTGAACCCGACCGGTCTTGAAGAAGTTAAACGCTGCGCTGAGTTCCTTAAAAAAGAAACCGTTTAATTAAACAAAAAATCAAGAGGCATGAATTGCGTGCCTCTTGATTTTTATTAAAGAAAAGGAATGCAGAATGTCTATTGAAAAAGTAAAAGCCTATTTTGAAACCAAAGGCATAGCTGACCGTATTCGAGAAATGGAATTATCCAGTGCGACCGTTGAGCTTGCGGCAAAAGCGCTTGGCTGTGAACCGGCGCGTATTGCCAAAACGCTGTCGTTTTCCGTAAAGGAAGAACCGGTTCTTGTTGTTGCGGCAGGCGATGTAAAAATTGATAATGCCAAATATAAAGCGTATTTCGGTACCAAGGCAAAAATGCTTACACCGGAGGAAGCGCAGGAGCGCATCGGACATGCTGTCGGCGGCATTTGTCCGTTTGCCGTGAATGACGGCGTGAAGATTTATTTGGATGAATCGCTGCGTCGCTTTGATACGGTCTTTCCGGCTTGCGGAAGCTCTAACAGTGCGATTGAGCTCACTGTTAACGAGCTTGAAACGTATGCGGCTCCATGTACTTGGATCGATGTATGCAAGGGCTTTTCCGAATAGGGAAAAAAGCAGCAAGAGAACGGCAGAAAAATCATCGTTTTTCTGCCGTTCTTTTTCGGTTGCTTGCGTTGTTTACCCTATGATCGCTTTCACATAATCTGCCGCCGCACTTTCACAAAGCGGCCGCATTTCACCGGTCATATCCAATAGGAACGCCGCTATTTTGGTGGCATTTTCCGTGTTCAACCCGATTTCGGAAACGCCGATATATTCTTCGATTTCCGTGGTGCCGCTAAGCTCTTTGGTTTTTACGTCCAAAAGCCGCTTCCCGTCGTAGCTTGCCATCATTAGCACGGCCGGTTTGCTTCGGTTGTAAACGATGGCTTTGTAAGACGAAACGCAAAGTGCCGTTTCGCCCTCCTTGATCCAGCGTGCCGTAAGCGTAAGGTCGCCGTTCACCGGCTTTGAAAAATCATAGGCCGCGCCGTCGGCATACCAAGCGTCAAAGATGTAGCCGTCGCGCATGGGATAATCAAAACCGCTTACCGTATCACCCTTCGTCACGGTGACAGTCTGCGCCGCTTCGCCGTTGTTCGGGTCAAAGGTCACGGTACAGGTCGGGAGTTTCGGCAGGAGCTTGTGCCGTTCGTTTTGATAGATGACTTCATAGCTGTCATTGTCCGGAATAATAAGGTTCGAGCGGTCGCCGCCCTTGTCGTGATACAGCTCTGATAATACCCATTCGATATCGACCGGTGCTTCACGCGTCGGCGTGCCGCTTACGGATACGCCGATCTGTTCACTTCCGGTCAAACCGGTGCGGAACTGGAACATCCGGCCATTGTTGAGAAAGAGGTTGTTTGCCAAGCCGTCGGGAGACGTGTTCCCGATGATTGATGTGCCGCCGCCGATTTCGAGGTCATCGCCGGAGTTTCCTTTGTTAAGGCAGATGCCGCCGCCCATCGGCGCGGTGTTTTGGGTGATGGTCGATTTGGTGACGATGAGCCACATACCGCTTCCGGCAATATAGATGCCGCCGCCGGCAGTTGAAGCAGTGTTGTTCATAATTTCATTTGTTCCGTTTAAGATAAAGGCACTGGCGTTGGTATAAATACCGCCGCCGCGGTTTGCGGAGTTTTCTTTTATAGAAGCCGTGCCTTGGGCGTAATTATAGATATTGAAATAGGTACTGCCGCGCATACAAGCACCGCCGCCGTCGCCGCCTGCGGTATTGCCGGTGATGCTTCCGCCGTGCAGATTGAGCATGGCAGAGTCTTGCGCGTAGATACCGCCGCCGTTTGATGTCGCGTTATTGTCGCAGATACGACTGTCGTAAATGCTGATGGCATAATTGCTATAGCCATCTGCGTTTAAGAACAAGCCGCCGCCGCTTGCGGTCGCCGTGTTGTCATGAATGTAAGCGCTACGGATATTGGCATAAACATTGTTTTTAACGCTTCTCAGATAAAAGCCGGCGCCGTTTGCTGCGGTGTTTTCGGCAAGCTCAATGCCGCGAATCTCCATAATGCCGCTTGTTTCGGTAAAAAAGGCACCGCCCATCGATTTCGCCGTGTTTTTTATCGCCTTTATCTTCTGAATTTCCGCACTGGTGTTTCCTTTGAGGTGGATAGCGCCGCCGTTTACGGCATAGTTGCCGGTCATCTCGCCGCCATAGGTGATGATTTTGCCGTTTTCGACGGATATCGCACCGCCCGAACCTTTCGTTGCTTTGTTGTTTTTTATCGAACCGCCGTACATGGTGAACGTGCCGCCGCCCACGTAAACACCGCCGCCGTTGGCTCCTTCAATGATGTTGTCCGCAATGCTGCCGCCATACATTACAAAATTACTGCCTGATTGGCAGTTGATGGTGCCGCGCCGCGTGAGAACATCTCCTGTCGCGCCTTTTGCACCCGTGATTTTGCCGGTGTTTTTGCAGTCGCACAGAACAAATTTCTGATTTTCGCCGACACGAACCGCCGGATACCCGGGCTTGTCGATGGTGAGCGTTTTGCCGTTCAGGCAAAGATAGACAGTGACGTTTGTGATGTCGAGCGTGTCGGTGATGGTAAGATCGTTTTCGAGGTATACATATACCGCTTTTGCTGCGTCGTCGCTCGCAGTGCCAATCGCAGAACTGCCGTCCCATGCCTGCCATGTGACGCTGCCAAGCTCTTCGTGGTTCTCTTCACAGTCTGCCGCGCCGCACGCATAGTGCCGGTGCGCGTCCGCTGCGGCTTCGTCCGCATAAACCGTTAGGGGAATGGAAGCAATAAGCAGGGATAAAATGAAACCGATCCAGAATTTTTTCATGGTTGAATTCCTCCCAAATGAAAGAAAAATGGTTTATATACCAATTATAGCACGAAATGCAGAAAATGTCAATTCGGATTTTTCAACAATCCTTGTTTTTTTGCCAAAGTCATAGGATAGCCGTGATTTTTTTTGCGTGCAAAGCCGCATTTGGATCGACATTCCAAACAGAATTCGATTTTGTGCGGCATTTCTTTGATAGAAACGACATTTTTTGACAAATATATTGACAAATTAGATAAAATGTGCTATGATAACCTTGCTAAACCACAGCACATTTTTTTGGATGGGAGAAAAAAACATGGACAACAACAACCTGTTTAATTCCACGGATTCGCAAAACAACACAGGGTTCCAGCCGACCGGCACACCTTCGCAGGAAACGACCGACTATGGCAGTGCGCCGAATTATCAGAATACTTCGGGCTACCAGAACAACGCGGGTTATCAGAACAACGCTGGTTACCAGAACACCTCGGGTTACCAAAACACATCCACCTATCAAAATGCACCGAACTATCAGAACACACCGAATTATCAGAATCAGACTGCGCCGAACTTTTATCCGGGCTCTCCGTATTTTCCGAGTGCTGCCAATAAGGTTGCCGGTGTCGGTACGTTTTTCGGACTTCAGTTGCTGTTTGCACTGCCGATTATCGGCTGGATCGCCTGCATTATCTGTGCGTTCGCGCCGGAAAATCAGAATGTGAAAAACTATGCCCGCGCAACGTTGATTTGGCTGCTCATCGCTGTTGTTTTGACCATTATTTTGTTCGTGATCTTGGCAAGTGCCGGTGCTGCCATCGGCGGTTCGATCCGTCGCTACTACTAATTTGGATTGCGGCATTTTTACATAGCAAAAAACGGTTCACCATCACCCGGTGAACCGTTTTTGTATATCCGCCAATACTGCGGCTTAATCTTCGATTGCTTCCAACATATGCTCAAGCGCAAACATCACGCCGATCTTACCGCTTTCATAGGTAAGGCCGCCCTGCATATAAACCGTGTACGGCGCGACGCATGGTCCATCCGCCGAAAGCTCGATCGACGAGCCTTGC
>URCT01000086.1 GCA_900546385.1 uncultured Eubacteriales bacterium
GACCGTTCCGCCGGCTTTTTGGACTAACTCTTCAACGGCCGTTAACGATTCGCCGGTGCTGATAACGTCATCGACGATGACAATGCGCTTGCCCTTGATGAGCGCGGCGTCCTTGCTGTCGAGATACAGCGTCTGCACCTTGGCGGTGGTGATGGAATGCACCTCCACGCTGATCGGATCGGTCATGTAGGCCTTAATTCCCTTGCGTGCGACAAAATGCTTCTTTTCGCCGGCCTGACGCGCCATTTCGTTGACAAGACCGATGGCCTTGGCTTCGGGTGCGATCATATAATCGTGCGGCGGAAGAATTTTGTTTAACTCTCTTGCGCAGGCTTCGGTTAACTCATAGTCGCCCAGCATAACAAAGCCGGCAATCGAAAGCTTGTCGTTCAAGGCGCAGATCGGCAGGTCGCGTTCCAGTCCTGCCACCTTGATTCTGTAGTATTCTTGCTTTTCGTTACTCATGGTATTCACTCTTTCTGTACGTATTCGGGTTTATGCCATTTTTTCGGGCAATTCTTGACCGCCCAAAATGTGGAAATGTAAGTGCATGACCGATTGCTTGGCATCCGCGCCGCAGTTGGAAATCACGCGGTAACCGTTTGTGATGCCGGCCATCTTTGCAATGTCGCCGATTTTGGCGAAAATCTTGGCAACGACGGCGGCGTTGTCCGCGTTGACGGCATCGACATTTTCGATATGTGCTTTCGGAATGACTAACACATGAACCTTTGCCATGGGATTGATGTCGTAAAAGGCGAGCATATCGTCGTCTTCGTAAACCTTGTTCGACGGAATTTCACCGTGTGCGATTTTGCAGAAAATGCAATCCATTTGTTTTCGCTCCTTTTCAATATATCCGTAAAAACACCTCAACGGCCTGACGCAAAACACATCAGACCGAGAGGATAGATTCTGAAAGGCTTATCTTGCCAGTTCGTCGATTTCCTTGCGGACGTCGGCAATGAACGTGTCGAGTGATTCGGTGCCCATATCGCCGTTCTTTCTCGAACGAACCGCAACCGTTCCGTTTTCGCATTCCTTGTCGCCGATAACGAGCATATACGGAACTTTTTCAAGCTGCGCTTCGCGGATCTTGTAGCCGATCTTTTCGTTTCTCGTGTCGGTCTCAACGCGGATTCCGGCAGACGTTAACTTCTTTGCCACCTCGGCGGCATAGTCGTGCTGACGGTCGCTGATGGGCAGAAGCTTTACCTGAACCGGTGCAAGCCAAGTCGGAAATGCACCGGCAAAGTGTTCGATCAAAATGCCGATGAAGCGTTCAATCGAGCCGAAGCATACGCGGTGAATCATGATCGGACGATGCTTTTCGCCGTCTGAGCCTGTGTATTCCGCTTCAAAGCGCATCGGAAGCTGGAAGTCGAGCTGAATGGTGCCGCACTGCCAGGTTCTGCCGAGAGAATCCTCCAAGTGGAAGTCGATCTTCGGACCGTAGAACGCGCCGTCGCCTTCGTTGACCACATACGGCATATGCATTTCGTCGAGAGCTGCACGAAGGCCATTGGTAGCTGCCTCCCAATCCTCCAAAGAACCGAGATGATCCTCCGGCATGGTGGAAAGCTCCACATGATATTTGAAGCCGAAAACGTTGTAAACTTCATTGATCAGACGGACAACGCCCTTGATTTCACCGGTAATCTGTTCCGGCGTCATGAAGATGTGCGCATCATCCTGCGTGAAGCAGCGCACGCGCATAAGGCCGTGCATTTCGCCGCTCTTTTCGTGGCGGTGAACAATGCCGAGTTCGCCGAGACGCATCGGCAGATCCTTGTAGGAGCGCGGCTCCAGCTTGTACACAAGCATACCGCCCGGACAGTTCATCGGCTTGACGGCAAATTCGTTGTCGTCAATGGTGGTGGTGTACATATTGTTTTTGTAGTGATCCCAGTGTCCGGAGGTTTCCCAAAGCTCGCGGCGCAGCATGATCGGCGTGCTGATTTCCTGATAGCCTTCACGGGTGTGAATCTTGCGCCAGTAATCAATAAGCGTGTTCTTGACAATCATGCCTTTCGGGAGGAAGAACGGGAAGCCCGGGCCTTCTTCGAGAAGCGCAAAAATGCCGAGTTCCTTGCCGAGACGGCGATGATCGCGCTTCTTGGCTTCTTCAATGCGTGCCAAATGCTCGTCAAGCTCGCTCTGCTTGGGGAATGCCGTGCCGTAGACGCGCGAAAGCATCTTGTTCTTTTCGTTGCCGCGCCAATAAGCGCCGGTGCAGGAGGTGAGCTTGATGGCTTTCAATTTGCCGGTGGAGGCAAGGTGCGGGCCGGCGCATAAGTCGGTGAAATCGCCTTGCGTGTAGAACGAAACAACGCTGCCTTCGGGCAGATCGTTGATAAGCTCAACCTTGTAAGGCTCGTCTTTTTCTTCCATGTACTTGACCGCTTCTTCACGCGGCTTTACCGAGCGGACAAGCGGCAGGTCTTCCTTGATGATCTTCTTCATCTCGGCTTCCAGCTTTTCGAGTACGTCTGCCGTGAACGGAATTTCGGTGTCGAAATCGTAGTAAAAGCCGTTGTCAATGGCAGGACCGATGGCAAGCTTGGTGTTCGGATACAGACGCTTGACGGCTTGCGCAAGCACGTGCGATGCCGTATGACGGTAAACCTTTCTGCCGTCCTCGTCCTCAAACGTTAAGAATTCGATTTTGCCGCCTTTTTCGGCCACATGGTTCATTTCGACGATTTCGCCGTCAAGACGAGCCGCAAGAGACGCGCGTGCAAGGCCTGCACTGATCTTCTGCGCCACCTCTTCGATTTTGCAGCCTTCGGGCATTTCGAGTTTGCTGCCGTCCTTTAAGATAAATTCCAGCATGATGTTTCATACCTCCGGTATTTTAATAAATGTTATTTTTGATAGGGAATAGGCTTTCCGGGAAACAAAAAACGCCCCGTACACGATTTCTCCTGTACGGGGCGACAGATTGCCGCGGTTCCACCCGTTTTAACGCCCGGAAAAGACCGAACGTCCTTGTTTTGTCCTAACGCCGACACGCGCCGCAAATTGGCTTCTGCGGAACTCACGGGTGGTAACAAAGCGTCTTTGTGCGCTTTCAGCCGCTGACGCACTCTCTGCTAAATGAGCTTTGCCGTGTCCCGATCACAGTTGATACGTGCATTATACTACGGTTTTTGCGGTTTGTCAAGTCTGCACGGAACAAGTTTACGATTTTTTCGATATTTTAACGCCGGAATCCGCATTAACGGCCGAACTCGGTAAGCCCTTTGACAATGCGGTAGGCAATGGCGGCGGCTTCTTCGCGCGTGACATAGCTCCGATAGCGCATTTGTCCGTCGTTGTCACCGCGCAGTATCCCTCGTTTTTCGCAAAAATCGCGTTCCTCCTTTGACCATTCCTCGGGCGGCTTTTCAGCTAAGCGGCGCAGATAATCCTCCATCATTTCGTCAAATTTTTCTTGGGTCATAGCGGATTCCTCCTCTTCGTTCGGATTGTAATAATAAACGCCAAGCTTGTTGGGAATGCCGGTAAACGCGGCAATGTCAAGGCTTTCGTATGACGTGCCTTTCGGGCGAAGCTCGAGATGCGTATGCGCTCCATAGCTGTGACCGGTGTTGCCCATAATGCCGATTGCCTGTCCTTTTGCAACAAACGCACCGTTCGGTACAAGAAAGCTCTTTAAGTGCATATAATAGACGCGTCTGCCGTCTTTCATGGTGACAACGACGAAATTTCCGGCTTCGTTGGCCTGAAAGCCCGTGCGCACCGTGCCGGCGCTTATGGCATAAACGATGATATCGTCAAGACCCACAAGGTCAAGTCCCTGGTGAAAGCGCGTTACGCCGTTCAGAGTCCGCATTCCGTAAACGCTGGTTACGCGAAAAGCTCCTTTGAAACAGGAAACCATATCGCACACTCCTCCCCGGATGTTTGTTGACAGAAAGCTCTGTCCTTGCAAGTATATGCCGCGTATGGCAGAAACGTTCTGCCGAAAGCTTAAAATTCACATATGTTTCGCACTTTTAAGCATATATTTTCAAAAATACATGGTATACTGTAAAAAATCTTTAAGAGCGATACCGTGATATCGACAAGATTGCTTTGAATCGAATACAAGGTGTCTTTTGCTGCGAATCGTGCAAAGATGTTTTTCTGTATGTTTGAAATCTTGTCGAATCGGCAGGATTTTTTTCTTTGCCGAAACATAAGTATGCCAAAAGGAGTATCTCAATGACCGTAAAACGCGATCCGTTCCATTCTCAAACCGTTCTTTCGCCCGGCGGCGAAACGTATCTTGCGGCCTTGAGACGTTTTGCCGAAAAGCATGAAATAGAGTTTTCGACAGCAAAAAAACTTGCTGTCTTGCCCGGTTTTTGCGACGTACATGTCCATTTGCGCGAACCGGGCTTTTCTTATAAAGAGACCATAAAAACCGGAACTCTTGCCGCTCGTTCCGGCGGCTACAGCGATGTCTGCTCCATGCCGAATCTTGACCCGGTTCCGGACAGTGTGCCGCATATGATGGAGCAGCTTGAAATCATCCGGCGCGACGCTTGTGTACGCGTTCATCCGTATGCCGCCATAACGGTCGGCGAAAAGGGCGAAACGCTGTCGGATATGGAAGCTCTTGCACCGTATGCCGTGGCGTTTTCGGACGACGGACGCGGCGTGCAGTCGCAAGAGCTGATGGAACAAGCCATGCGCCGTGCCAAAGCACTCGGAAAGCTGATTGTCGCACACTGCGAGGACAATGCGCTTCTGCGCGGCGGTTACATTCACGACGGTGTGTATGCCGCTTCTCACGGCCACCGCGGCATTTGTTCCGAAAGCGAATGGCGGCCGATCGAGCGCGACCTTGCGCTTGCCGCTAAAACGGGCGCGTCGTATCATGTGTGCCACATCTCCTGCGCCGAGAGCGTTGCGTTAATCCGCAAAGCCAAAAAGGCCGGAATCGATGTCACGTGCGAAACCGCGCCGCACTATCTGCTTCTGACCGAAAACGAGTTGGAGGAGGACGGACGCTTCAAAATGAATCCGCCGCTTCGCTCCCAACGTGACGAAGAAGCCTTGTTGGAGGGAATCTGTGACGGGACCATCGACATGATCGCCACCGATCACGCGCCGCATTCGGCCGAAGAGAAGAAAAAAGGCTTAAAAGACAGTCTGATGGGCGTGGTCGGTCTTGAAACCGCCTTTCCGGTTTTGTATACCGGCCTTGTTAAAACGGGCATTCTTTCGCTCGAAAAGCTGGTCGAGCTGTTAAGCACTTCGCCGCGCAAACGCTTCGGAATTCCCGAACCGAAAAATGAGTTTTGCTTGTGGGACTTGGACGCGCTGTACAGCATTGATCCGAACGATTTCCAAAGCAAAGGAAAAGCAACACCCTTTGCCGGAATGCAGGTGTTCGGTAAACTGTTGCATAATCAGACAAACATGACGGAGGAAGCATGAAACAAGGAATTTATACAATACTCTCCCAGCGCAGCATCGCCAAAAACACCTATGAAATGATTCTTTCCGGCGACACAAGTGCCTTTACGCGTCCCGGACAGTTTCTGAACATCCAATTAGACGGCTTTTTCCTGCGCCGCCCGATTTCGGTGTGCGATTATACCGACCAAACGATAACGATTCTGTATAAAACCGTCGGACACGGCACGGAAGCCATGAGCAAGCTTGCCAAAGGCGCAAAGCTCGATATTCTCACCGGTCTTGGGAACGGCTTTGATGTTTCCAAATGTAAAGGAACACCGCTTCTGATAGGCGGCGGTGCCGGTGTGCCGCCCATGTTCCTGCTTGCAAAACGCTTTCTTGAAACAGGCGTGAAACCGATCGTCATTCTCGGCTTCAACACGGCCGATGAGGTTTTTTATGAGGATGAGTTCCGTGCGTCAGGCGCACAGGTACATATTGCCACGGCCGACGGCTCACACGGCGAAAAGGGCTTTGTTACCGATGTGATGAAGCGTATGAACTATGATTATTTCTACACCTGCGGCCCGATGCCGATGTTCCGGGCAATCGAAAAAATTGCTTTGACTGACGGCGAGTATTCGTTTGAAGAACGCATGGGCTGCGGCTTCGGCGCGTGCATGGGCTGCTCGTGCAAGGTCTTGACCGGCGGCTATAAGCGCATCTGCAAGGACGGCCCTGTCCTCGAACGAAAGGAGATTCTATGGACACAAGCGTAATTTTATCGGGACTTGCCCTTTCGAATCCCGTCATCCCGGCAAGCGGCACCTTCGGCTACGGCTATGAGTTTGCCGAATGGTACGATATCAATCTTCTCGGCTCGTTTTCCTTCAAAGGAACGACCAAAGAGCCGCGCTTCGGCAATCCCACACCGCGCATTGCCGAATGTGAAAACGGCCTTATCAATGCGGTCGGCCTTCAGAATCCCGGCGTGGAAAAGGTGATTTCCGAGGAATTGCCAAAGCTTGCGAAATGCTTTTCAAAGCCGGTGATTGCCAACGTCAGCGGCTTTTCGGTGGAGGAATACCAGTATACCTGTGAAAAACTCGATAAAGAAGAACAGGTCGGGCTTCTCGAGGTCAACGTCAGCTGCCCGAACGTGCACGGCGGCGGCATGAGCTTCGGCACATCGCCCGAAAGCGCGGCGGCGGTCACACGTGCCGTCAAAGACGTGACCAAAAAGCCGGTCTACATCAAGCTTTCGCCCAATGTGACCGATATTGTGTCTATTGCCAAAGCCTGCGAAGACGCCGGTGCGGACGGAATTTCGCTTATCAATACACTGCTCGGTATGCGGATCGACTTGAAAACAAAAAAGCCGGTCATCGCCAATAAAATGGGCGGCTTTTCTGGGCCTGCCATTAAGCCGGTGGCACTTCGTATGGTTTATCAAGTCTATGAGGCGGTGAAAATCCCGATCATCGGCATGGGCGGTGTTTCGAGCGCAGAGGACGTGCTTGAATTCATGCTTGCCGGCGCGACGGCCGTCGAGGTGGGAGCGGCCAATTTGATCGACCCGTTCGCGTGTAAGAAAATTGTGGAAAACTTGCCGCTTGTTATGGAAAAATATGGAGTAAACAAACTTTCGGATATCATAGGAGGAGCGCATTAACATGGGAAAAGACGTTATCATTGCCTGCGATTTTGCAAGCGCCGCACAGACCTTTACATTTTTGGATTTGTTCGGCTCGCGCAAGCCGTTTGTCAAAATCGGTATGGAGCTGTTTTATGCGGAAGGGACGGAAATCGTGCGTGAGATAAAAAAACGCGGCCACAAGATTTTTTTGGATTTGAAGCTGCATGACATTCCAAACACCGTCAAAAAGAGCATGGCGGTGCTGTCGCGCCTTGACGTGGATATGTGCAATCTCCACGCAGCCGGAACCATCCCCATGATGCAGGCCGCGCTCGAAGGCTTGACAAGACCCGACGGCACGCGTCCGTTACTCATCGCTGTGACGCAGTTGACCTCTACCGATGCGGAGCATTTAGAAAAAGATCTGCTCATTCGTGAACCGATGGATAAAGTCGTCATGCACTATGCCAAGAACGCCGCAGAGGCAGGGCTTGACGGCGTCGTCTGCTCACCGCTTGAAGCCGCAAAAGTCCATGGTGTGTGCGGCAAAGATTTTCTTACCGTCACACCCGGCGTCCGCTTTGCCGACGGAGAGCTTGGCGACCAAAAGCGCGTTATGACTCCGGCCCAGGCGAAAATCGCCGGAAGCGACTATATTGTGGTCGGCCGACCCATTACGGCATCGACCGACCCGGCCGCCGCCTATGAACGCTGCGTAGAAGAATTCTGCCTGTAAAAACGACATCAAAACCGAATCGTCAGAAAGGAAATCAATATGGAAACCAAAACGCTCATCGCCTCCGACTTGTTAAAAATCAAAGCCGTCTTTCTCCGTCCCGAAGAACCGTTTACCTGGGCAAGCGGTATTAAAAGCCCGATTTACTGCGATAACCGCCTGACGCTGACCGCGCCGGATGTGCGCACGATGATCGAGAACGGTCTGGTGCAGCTGATCCGCGCAAATTATCCGGACTGTGAGGTGCTGATGGGCACCAGTACGGCAGGCATCGCGCACGCGGCGATCGTCGGACACCTGATGGATCTGCCGATGGGCTATGTCAGAGGTTCCGCGAAGGATCACGGACGCACCAATCAGATCGAAGGGAAGCTGATCCCGGGACAGAAGGTGGTGGTTGTCGAAGATCTGATCTCTACCGCGGGGTCCGCTGTCGATACCGTCAAGGTGCTGCGGGAAGCAGGCGCGGAGGTGCTCGGCATTGTCAGCATCTTTACCTATGGCATGCAAAAGGGGCTTGACCGCCTGGCAGCAAACAACGTGAAGAATGTCAGCCTGTGCGACCTTGACGCGCTTGTGGAGGTCGCGGCGGCAAGCGGCTATATTCGGCCAGAGGACAAGGAAAAAATCTTAAAGTTCAGAGATAACCCTTCCGATGAAGGATGGATGAAAGGAGATAAATAAATGAGTGAAATCAGAAACCTGATCAACATTACCGACCTGACAGTAGAGGAAATCGACCGACTGATCGCGGTGGCCGATGATATTGTCGCGCATCACAGTGCGTATGAGGATATCTGCGCGCACAAGAAGCTGGCAACGCTGTTCTTCGAACCGAGCACCAGAACCAGATTGAGCTTTGAGGCAGCGATGCTGGAGCTCGGCGGCAGCGTACTGGGCTTTTCAGAGGCAAATTCCAGCTCCGCGGCCAAGGGCGAAAGCGTGAGCGATACGGTACGCACCGTCGGCTGCTACGCGGATATCATCGCCATGCGCCACCCGAAGGAGGGCGCGCCGATCGTGGCGGCACAGCGCACGACCGTACCGATCATCAACGGCGGCGACGGCGGACATTTCCACCCGACGCAGACCTTGACCGACCTCTTGACCATCAAGCGCAAAAAAGGCCGTCTGTCCGACATGAACATCGGTCTTTGCGGCGACCTCAAATTCGGCCGTACTGTACATTCCCTCATCGAGGCGATGCTGCGCTACGAGGGTATCCGCTTCGTGCTGATTTCTCCGCAGGAGCTGCAGGTGCCGGATTACGTCAAGGAAAAGATGGACGCGGCAGGCGCGGCGTGGAAAGAGGTGGAGTCTCTCGAAGAGGCGATGCCGGAGCTCGATATTCTCTACATGACCCGCGTACAAAAAGAGCGTTTCTTCAATGAAGAGGATTATGTCAGACTCAAGGACAGCTACATCTTGAATCTCGAAAAACTGGAGACAGCCAAGGAAGACCTGACGATCATGCATCCGCTGCCGCGTGTCAACGAGATCTCAGTCGAAGTCGATGACGACCCGCGCGCCTGCTATTTCTTCCAGGCACTCTGCGGTAAGCACATCCGCATGGCGCTGATCCTTTTCCTGCTCGGCATCAAGAGAGAGGCATAAGGGGCGGTGCGCGCGCAAAACGTGCGACAAGCCGCAAGAACCATGCGAAGATATTTTCTTGGGTAAATGAACTATGTGAATCAGAACGGAGGCAAATTATGAATATAGATGGCGTGAAAAACGGAATCGTGCTCGACCATATCAAGGCGGGCAAGAGTATGATGGTATATGAACTTTTGGGGCTCGACAAGCTGGACAGCTGTGTCGCGGTCATTCAGAACGCGGACAGCGCGAAATATGGCAAGAAGGACATCATCAAGATCGATGACCGTATCGATATCGACCTCGACGTGCTCGGCTACATCGACAGCAACATCACTGTCAATCTGGTCAAAGACGGCCAGCTGGAAAAGAAGCTGCACCTCGAGCTGCCGCAGACCCTGCGCAATGTGATCAAGTGCAAGAATCCGCGCTGTATCACCACTGTCGAGCAGGAGATCGTCCACACCTTCCGCCTCACAGACCGCAGCAAAAAGGCATATCGCTGCATCTACTGCGACGCGGAGCACCGGGTAAAATAGGAGGGCGAGCATACAGAGGAATCGCCCCCCAAAAAACGAAAAAGGATAAGATATGAATCAACACATCGAAAAAGCGAAAGCCCTTCGCGCGCAGGTGCCGCCTGCCGGTAATTGCGCGCAAACGATCCTGCGGGTTTACGCTGCGGAGCTGGGTCTTTCAGAGGAACAGGCAGCAGCCATCGCCGCGAATTTTGGCGGCGGCATGAAATGCGGCAGCGTGTGCGGCGCTGTGACCGCGGCTCTGATGGTCCTTGGCGCAGTCGGCATCACTGACGCGGCATCTGCCTTACAGTTTCAGACAGCGTTTGCTCAAAAGCATGACGGTATGCTCTGCTGTGCCGATTTGCTCAAAGCAAACATGGAAAAAGGCGGAAACAAAAAGGCACACTGCGACGGTCTGATCCTGGAATCCATCGAGCTGATAGACAAGCTGATGGAACCAGAAGGGAAGTAAACTTACACAGTAATCGAGTAGGGGCTAACTTGTAGCCCCTCTCACACCACCGTGCGTGCCGTTCGGCACACGGCGGTTCAATTCAAATAATAATCCAAACAGCTTAGAAGTCCTCGTTTTGCGAGGATTTCTTTGCTTATGAGGTGCAATCCCGTAGTCTTTGCAGCTGCTTGATAATGGTCTGCAAATCCCGCAGATTGCTTCGCCATCCATAGAGGCGCTCCTAGCTTTCGGAGTCCCCAAAGGCGCTTTTTTCGTGTCTTCCACTGCTTCCATATGACAATCCGCATTCTGGTCCGCAGGTGTCCGTCTATCCGCTTGAGGTTTTCTTTCATACTTCCCATTCGGAAGTAGTTGATCCATCCACGGATAACTTGATTCAATCTTTTGATTCGCTCGTCCATTGTCACGGACCAGCTTCGCTTTGTCAGCTGCTTTAGCTTCCTCTCGAATCTTTTGATCGAATCTTGATGGGGTCTTGCTTTCCATCCGTCTCTGCCTTTCCAGAATCCGAATCCCAGATATTTTAGGTTGCTTGGTCTTGTAACCTTTGACTTGGTCACGTTTACCTTTAGTCCTAGCTTCCTTTCGATCCATTTCGTTACGGTCGCCATCACTCGGTTTGCAGCCGCACTGCTTCCAACTGCGATCACGCAGTCATCTGCATATCTTACGAAATGAAGTCCTCTTGCTTCCAGTTCCTTATCCAATTCATTCAGCATGATGTTGGATAACAGCGGGGAGAGATTTCCTCCTTGTGGTGTCCCTGTCAGAGTTTCCTCATATTGATCCTCTATCA
>URCT01000087.1 GCA_900546385.1 uncultured Eubacteriales bacterium
AGAAATTTCTCACCAATATCCGCACTGCTGGCGCTGCAAGAAGCCGATCATCTTCCGCGCAACACCGCAATGGTTCTGCTCGGTCGAATCGTTCAAGGATCAGGCCGTCAAGGCGTGCGAAAACGTCGAATGGCTGCCCGAATGGGGCGGAAACCGCATGGTGTCCATGATCAAGGAGCGCGCCGATTGGTGTATCTCCCGTCAGAGACATTGGGGTCTTCCGATTCCGGTCTTCTATTGTGAAGACTGCGGCAAGGTGGTCTGCACCGATGAAACCATCGAAGCGGTATCAAAGATTTTCGGCGAAAAAGGCTCGAACGCTTGGTTCGATCTCGACGCGGCCGATCTTCTTCCGAAGGACTTTGCCTGCCCGCACTGCGGCGGCAAGCACTTTACCAAGGAAACCGACACGCTCGACGGCTGGTTTGACTCCGGCTCGTCTCACCGTGCGGTCATCAAGGATATCAAGTGGCCGTGCGACCTGTATTTGGAGGGCGCCGACCAATACCGCGGCTGGTTCCAGTCGTCGCTGTTGACGGCGGTCGGCGCGATGGGCAAAGGTGCACCGTATAAGCAGGTTCTCACGCACGGTTGGGTTGTGGATGGCGAAGGAAAGGCCATGCACAAATCCCTTGGCAACTCGGTGTATCCGGAGGATATCATTCCGAAGTATGGCGCAGATTTGCTTCGCCTTTGGGTCGCTTCGAGCGATTACCGCGTCGATGTGCGCGTTTCGGATGACATCTTCAAGCAGCTTTCCGAAACCTACCGCAAGATCCGCAATACAACGCGTATTTTGCTTGCCAACCTCGGCAATCCCGCAGAGGATTTCAATCCGGATACGGATATGGTCGCTTTCTCGGAGCTGCTGCCGATTGATAAGTGGATTGTTTCGCGTTTCAATGCGCTCACTGACCGCGTTCGCAAGGCTTACAACACCTACGAATTCCATCTGATCTATCACGATATGCACAATTTCTGTGCCATCGATCTTTCCAAGCTCTATATCGATATCACCAAAGACCGCACGTATGTCGAAAGCAAGAATTCTGCCGCAAGAAGAAGCGCGCAGACGGCCATGTACTACATTCTCTCCGGCTTTACGCGCCTGATCGCGCCGATTCTTTCGTATACCGCCGAGGAGATCTGGCAGTTTATGCCGCACGTTGCTTCGGATAACACGAAGAGCGTGTTCTTGAACGATATGCCGGACTTTGATGAATCGCTTGCTTTCCCGGAAATTACCGAAAAGTATGACAAGCTCTTTGAAATCCGCGACGACGTTATGAAGGCGCTCGAGCTGGCCCGTGCCGAAAAGCGCATCGGCAAGCCGCAGGATGCGGAGGTCATCATCTATGCCAAAGCCGACAGCGAGGAAATGAAGTTGTTCGAATCGTTCGGCAACGAGCTTGCCGACATCTTCATCTGCTCCGGCGTTGAGCTTTCGACCGATGCACCGGCAGACGGTGCGTTCACCGAGACCGTTTCGGGCATTGCCGTCAAGGTCTTTACGGCAGACGGCACCAAGTGCGACAGATGTTGGTTCATCCGCAAGGATACCTGCGACGACGGCGAGGGCGGACACCTCTGCAAACGCTGTGCGGCAATCGTCAGCGTCGAATTTCCGGAAGTATAATGCCGGTTTTCTTCCTTGTCAGTGCCGTTGTGGCGGCACTCGACTTTGTGATCAAATGTATCGTCAGCCGCAGCATGACTGTCGGCAGCTCGATTCCGCTGTTGCCCGGTTTGCGCCTTACCTATGTGCAGAACCGCGGCATGGCGTTCGGGATGCTTAGCGACAGCCGTTGGGTGTTCTTGATTTTATCGACGGTCATGATTGCCGCTTTGACCTATTTTATCGCCTGCAAAAAAGGCTATGCGCGGATGGTGTATGTCAGTATGGCGTTCGCCTTGGGCGGCGGCATCGGCAATATGATCGACCGCATAGCCTACGGCTATGTCATCGATTATGTCGATTTATATCCCATTCCGGCATGGATTTGGGTATTTAATTTGGCAGACGCGGCCATTTGCGTCGGCGTTGTGCTTTTTGCCGTGTATTTGCTTTTCTTTGAAAAGAAAGCTAAAGCCGCCGGCAAAAAAGCGGTTTTTGACGATACGCCGAAAAAAACGCCGGACGGTGGCAGCCAATGAGCGAAAAAACGATGTTTGACGCTCTTTCGGAGCTGCCGGAGGAAGAAAAAAACGATGCGCGGCTCATCGACTATACCGCCGATGAGGATAACGAACGGCTCGATGCGTCGGTCGCGCGAAACCTTGAGATTACGCGTTCTGCCGCCGCAAAGCTCATCGAGCAGGCGGCTGTGTCGGTCGACGGAAAAACGGTGGGCAAAAAGAGCTTTCGCACATCGTGCGGAAACGCCGTTTCGGTGCTGCTTCCGCCGGAAAAGCCGTGTGAGGCACAGCCCGAAGATATTCCGATCGAGATCGCCTATGAGGACGACGACGTGGCCGTGGTCAACAAGCCGCAGGGCATGGTGGTGCATCCGGCACCCGGAAATCCCGACGGCACGCTTGTCAACGCACTGCTTTACCATATGCACGGGCGCCTTTCGACCATCAACGGCGTGATTCGCCCCGGCATTGTGCACCGCATCGACAAGGATACCAGCGGTCTTTTGGCGATTGCCAAAAACGACCGTGCGCACGCCTCGCTTGCCGAGCAGATAAAGGCGCATTCGTTTACGCGCGTGTATAACGCGGTGGTGCAGGGGACCTTCAATCCGCCCGAGGGACGCATTGATCTTCCGATCGGCCGCCATCCGACGCACCGCAAAAAAATGGCGGTGACCGATAAAAATTCCAAAAACGCCGTGACCAACTACCGCACGCTGGAAGTGTTTAGCGGCTGGTCACTCTGCGAATTTCGCCTTGAGACCGGACGAACCCATCAAATACGCGTTCACGCCTCCTACCGCGGCCATCCGATTGCCGGAGATCCGTTATATGCGCCGAACGCCGGAAAGAACCGGTTCGGCCTTACCGGCCAGTGCTTACACGCACGCGTGCTTGGTTTTATACATCCGACAAGCGGCGAATATATGGAGTTTTCCTGTCCGCTGCCGCCGTATTTTGAGCATACGCTTGCGCTTTTGCGGCAAAACGGTTAAAAATCCGCCGTGTCAAAACAGCTATCAGTAATTTCCGGTATGCGAAATTCGTATACCGCCCCAGAAAGGAACGGTTAAACCGATGGACAAACTACACTTGCAGAAGATCGCGCTTGAAATCCGAAAAGGCGCATTGACGGCGGTCTACACAGCCGCCTCCGGTCATCCGGGCGGCTCGCTCGGCATTGCGGAGCTGTTAGCATACCTCTATTTTGAGGAGATGCACGTTGATCCAAAGAATCCGAAAGATCCCGACCGTGACCGCTTCGTACTCTCCAAAGGACATACGTCGCCTGCATTATATGCCGCACTTGCCGAAAAAGGCTTCTTTCCGAAAGAGGATTTGAAGACCTTCCGTCAAAAGGACAGCTATTTGCAGGGACATCCCGATATGAAGCACATTCCGGGTGTGGATATGTCCACCGGCTCTTTGGGACAGGGCATCTCCGCCGCCTGCGGTATGGCACTTTCCGGCAAGATATCCGAGAAGAAGTACCGCGTTTGGACGATCCTCGGCGACGGCGAATGCGAAGAAGGTCAGGTGTGGGAAGCGGCCATGTTCGCGGCTCACTATGGCTTAAACAATCTGTGCGCGTTTGTGGATTTCAACGGGCTTCAGATCGACGGCCCGGTGACCGAGGTCATGAACCCGACGCCGCTTGACACCAAATTTGCCGCTTTCGGCTGGAATACGCTTGTCATTGACGGACATGATTTCGATCAGATTGCATCGGCTGTCGACGCGGCAAAGCGTTCCGCAAAGCCGACGGCTGTCATTTGCAAAACCACCAAAGGCAAGGGCGTTTCTTATATGGAAAATGTCTGCGCATGGCACGGTTCTGCTCCGAAAACCGAACAGTACGAACAGGGTATGCGCGAATTGGAAGAAGCCGAAAAGGCACTTCTCGCGAACGTTTAAGGAAGGAGCAGGACAATGGCAGAAAAAATGGCAACGCGCGAGGCCTACGGAAAGGCACTTGCGGAATTCGGTGAAACCTATGATTTTGTTGTTTTGGACGCAGACCTTGCGGAAGCGACCAAAACCGGTATTTTTAAGAAAGCATTCCCGTCGCGGTTCTTTGACTGCGGTATCGCGGAGGGCAATATGATGTCGGTGGCCGCCGGCATTGCTTCGACCGGCAAAACGGTGTTTGCAAGCTCGTTTGCGATGTTTGCGGCAGGCCGTGCGTTTGAGCAGGTGCGCAACAGCATCGGCTATCCGCACTTAAATGTGAAAATCGGCGCAACCCATGCCGGCATTTCGGTCGGCGAGGACGGTGCGACCCACCAGTGCTTAGAGGATATCGCGCTCATGCGCTCGATTCCCGGCATGACCGTGTTGAACCCGGCAGACGCGACCGAAGCAAAAGCCGTCGTCAAGGCGGCGCTCGACCACAAAGGCCCGGTGTATATGCGCTTTGGCAGATTGGCTGTTGAAACCATTTTTGATAAGGACACGTTCTCGTTTGAAATCGGCAAAGGCCAGCTGCTTGCCGACGGAACGGATGTGACCATCGTTTCGACCGGTCTTTGCACGTCTATGGCAATTGCGGCAGTCGAATTGCTCAAAAACGAAGGCATTTCGGCACGCCTTGTTAACATGGCGTCCATCAAGCCGATCGATCGCGACATTCTTGTCGATTCGGCCAAGAAAACGGGTTGTGTGCTGACGGTCGAAGAGCATAATGTCATCGGCGGACTCGGCAGCGCCGTCTGCGAAACGCTTTGCGAAACCGTTCCCGTGCCGGTGCTTCGCCACGGTGTGTACGACGTGTTCGGCAAGAGCGGCAAGGCCGTCGAACTGCTTGTCGAATTCGGTTTTACGCCCGAAGAAATTGCCGCCAAGGCAAAACAGGCACTTGCATTAAAAAAGGCTAAAATTTAATATTTGCATAACAGAGAGGTTTAAGACATGAAAGTATTGGTTATCAACGCCGGAAGCTCCTCCATTAAGTATCAGCTTATCGACATGACCGACGAAACACTGCTTGCCAAAGGCCAGTGCGACCGCATCGGCATCGACGGCGGCAACTTCAAGCAGACGAATTTCAAGGGCGACACCTACAAGACCGAAATCGACATCCCGAACCACGGCGAAGGCATTAAGCTCATCGTGGACGCGCTCACCTGCAAGGAACACGGCGTGATCGAATCCATGAGCGAGATCAACGCAGTCGGACACCGTGTGGTGCATGGCGGCGAAAAATTCTCCGGCTCGGTCATCATCACCGACGAGATCATCGAAGCGCTCAAGGAATGCTCCGAGCTTAGCCCGCTTCACAACCCGGCAAACCTTACTGGTATCCGCGCCTGCGAAGAGATCATCGGCAAGATTCCGCAGGTCGGCGTTTTCGACACCGGTTTCCACCAGACCATGCCGGATTATGCCTATATTTATCCGATTCCGTATGAATACTACGAGAAGTACAAGCTTCGCCGCTACGGCTTCCACGGCACCTCGCACCGCTATGTAACGGCACGTGCCGCCGCTATGCTCGGCAAGAAGCCGGAGGAGATCAACATCGTTACCTGCCATCTCGGCAACGGCTCTTCGATTACCGCTGTTAAGGGCGGCAAGTCGTTCGACACCACCATGGGCGTAACGCCGTTAGACGGTCTTATGATGGGTACGCGTTCCGGCTCGATCGACCCGGCCATCATCCCGTTCCTTATGGAAAAGGAGCATATGTCCGCAAAGGACATCGATATCATGCTCAACAAGAAATCCGGTATGCTCGGCGTCACCCAGACCACCAGCGATAACCGCGATATCGAACAGGGTGCCAAGAACGGCAACAAGCGTTATCAGCTCGTTGAAAATATGCTCTGCCATCAGATCACCAAATACATCGGCGGCTATGCGGCCGCTATGGGCGGCATCGACGCCATCGTCTTTACCGGCGGTATCGGCGAAAACAATCCCCAGTACCGCACGCGTGTTGGCGAAAAGCTTGAATTCATGGGCGTAAAGGTCGATGAAGAGATCAACAAGAAAGCGTTCCGCACCTCGGAGGAATTCGATATTTCCACGCCGGATGCCAAGGTTCGTATGCTGGTGATTCCGACCAACGAAGAGCTCATGATCGCAAGAGATACTTACGAGCTTGTTAAAAACTTGAAATAATTTCCCGAAAGGCGGCTTTTTTGCGCCGCCTTTTTGTTAAAAAAGAGGATTTTATATGAAACTTACCGAAACCCAACTCGCACAAATCGATGCGTATCTTGCCGCTCACCGCGATGAAATCGTGCAGACGCTTTTCGAGCTTATCCACATTCCGTCGGTCAAAGCCGAACCAAAGCCGCACGCACCCTTCGGCGAAAGCTGTGCGGCGGCACTCGAAGCGGCGCACAGGCTGTACGAACGGGAAGGCCTTGCCACCAAAAAGACCGACAGCTACGCACTCGCTTATTACGGAAGCGGCGCGCATACGCTCGGCGTGTTTGCCCATTCGGACGTCGTTCCGGTGAACGAAGCCGATTGGACGGTCTGCGCACCGTTTGAGCCGGTTGTCCGCGACGGCTTTGTGTACGGCCGCGGCAGTGACGATAATAAGAGCGGCATTGTCGCGTCGCTGTATGCCATCAAAATGCTTCGGGAGTTAGAACTTCCGTTTGACGGAAAACTGATGTTATACATCGGTTCCAACGAAGAAAGCGGCATGGCAGACATTGCGGAATTTGTGAAAAATGAGCCGATGCCGGACATTTCGCTTGTTCCGGACGGCGGCTATCCGTTCAGCTATGGCGAAAAAAGCATTCTGCGGCTGTATCTGACAAGTAAGACCGCTTTTCGCGAAGTCATCGATATAACCGGCGGCAAAGCAGGCAATATGGTGCTTGACCAAGTAGAGGCACAAATCGCCGATAAACCGGGACTTTGGGATGAGCTTATCCGCATCACGGCAGACGATGACCGCATCACGGTCGACAGGGCAGGCGACCGTATCACGGTCACGGCAACCGGCGTTGCCGCCCATGCCGCGCATCCGGCGGACGGCGTCAATGCGCTTGACATTTTGGCCGAGGTCCTCGGAAAATGCCAAAGCTTGTGTGAAAATGACCGTGCCGTTTTCGGACGCATTTCCGCACTGCTTGCGGATTGCAACGGAGCGTCGCTCGGCGTGCCGCTCACCGATCCGGCATTCGGCGCGCTTACTGCGGCAAACGGCGTTGTGCGTACCGAAAGCGGCAAGCTGTCGCTCAGCTTTGACGTGCGCTTCGGAAACTCGTCTACCTGTCAGGACGTGCTTGCAGCAATCAAACAGCATACGTCCGACCATTGGGAAGTGCAGAATGTACGTGCCACGGACGGCTTCTTGTTGGATGTGAACGGCGAAACACCGATGAAAATTTTGGATGTCTACCGCACCGTTTCCGGGCAAACGGACGCAGCACCGTTTCTCATGGGCGGCGGCACGTATGCGCGGCATTTGAAAAACGCGTATTCGGTCGGAACAGTCGCGTGGTACAAATGCAAAAATCCCGTGCTTCCGAAAGGACACGGCGGCGCACATCAATCGGATGAGTTTTTGTGCATCGATGCGTTTTTGGAGGCAATCAAGATATTGACCGCAACCATCGTTGAATGCGGCGAAAAGGCATAACTTCGCGTAAAAAACAAATATCGACCGATTCCGAAAAAGCCTTTTGTCAACCGACAGAAGGCTTTTTTGGCGGCATAGCAAAAAACGGCCGTGTACGGGAGTTCCCCATACACGGCCGTTCGTTTTGGCTTTTAATTGCCGCATTCGATGCTGATTTGATTGAAAATGCCGAGCAAATCGTCGATCACAAGAGCGTTTTTATCGGTGCCGCTCTTGTCAAGCACGATGTTTCCTTCATGCATCATGACAATGCGGTTGCCGTATTCCAAGGCAAAGCGCAGATTGTGCGTCACCATAAGCGTGGTGATGTTCTTTTCTTTCACAAGCTTATCGGTGAGCTTCATGACATTTTCGCTGGTTTTCGGGTCAAGTGCCGCGGTATGCTCGTCCAGTATCAGCAGCTTAATATCGGTCATGTTGGCAATGACAAGCGCAAGTGCCTGCCGTTGGCCGCCCGAAAGTGCGCCGACCTTAACGTTCATGCGGTTTTCAAGACCCATTCCGCATTCCGCTACAAGCGTGCGGTAGTAATCGATACGCTTCTTGTTGACGGCCGGCAGAAGCCCGAAACAGCCGCCCTTGTTGTCGGCAAGCGCCATGTTTTCGATGATGGTTAAATCCGGGCAGGTGCCCATTTGCGGATTCTGAAACACGCGGCCGATGAACGATGCGCGTTTGTACTCCGGAAGTCCGGTAATGTCGCGGTCGTCAAACAGCACTTTTCCGCCGTTTACGGTATCCGAGCCGCAAATCAGGTTGAGCAAGGTGGTTTTTCCCGAACCGTTCGAACCGATGATCGAGATAAACGCGCCTTCCTCGACCGTAAAGTTAAAATCGTTGAAAATGACGGCTTCATCCACCGTTCCGGCATTGAAAACCTTATGGATATTCCGAAGTTCAAGCACGCTTGACACCGCCTTTCTTCATTTTGCTGCTGAACACCAAGGCAAGCGTGAATAACACCGCCATGATGATTTTATTGTAAGCCGACGGCACGCCAAGCACAAGTGCGATGCCGAGACAGCCCTGGTAGATGACCGAGCCGATGATGACCATGGTCGTCGGCTTCATGAAACGGATTCTGCCGAAAACCGAAAGGCCGATGATCAGCGACGCAAGACCGATAACGATCATGCCGACGCCCATGCCTTGGTTGACATTGCCGCGGCTTTGGACGATCAGCGCACCGCTGACGGCGGCATAGGCATTGCCGATTGCCAGTCCCAAAATCTTGCTGTTGCCGGCGTTTTTTGCAAGCATGGCAACGTATTTTTCATTGTCGCCGGCGGCGCGTAACAAAAGTCCGTTTTTGGTTTTCAGATAGCCGTCCAAAAGCAGCTTGAAGAGCAGTGCAATGACGAAAAAGGTGAGTAACTTGCGCAAGTTGAAGCCGCCGACATCTGTCGGAAGCAGATTGGCCGGAAAAGTGCGGATGAGCGTCGGCACGCCGCGTCCCACATCAATGGTGGAAAGTGCGCCGTCGCCGGCAAAGTTGCCGCCCATGCCGACCACCGTCGTGATGAGGTTGACCGAAATGAGGCCGGTCGAAACAAGAATACCGCAGAGAAGCGGACGGATCTTCAATTTGACGTGCAGAATGCCCGTAAGCGCACCGAAGATAAAGCCGACGACAAACGCGGCAAGCATGGCAAGCCACGGATTGATGCCGGCGCGAACCAAAAGTCCGAAGGTGATACCGCCCGAAAGAACGGTGCCTTCCACCGTCAGATCCGGAAAATCCAAAATGGTATAGGAGATGTAATATCCCATTGCAAGAATGGAATACATGAAACCGTCCTGCAAAACAACATCGAGGGATTGAAGAAATATGTTCATGTTCGACCTGCCTTTAACAACATTCCTGTCCCATCGTTTGGGGGATGGGACAGGATCTCGGAGAATGCTTATTTGTTGGTGACGACCGTTTCGGCGTTTTCGTAGCCTTCCGGAAGCGTCATGCCGAAGGCTTCAAGCACTTCGGTGTTGACGACCGGCGTTGCATCGGAAATGGTCTTAACGGGCATATCGGCGAGACTTGCGCCTTCAAGAGCATCGACAGCCATGTTGCCGGTGACCTTGCCGAGAGCAACGTAATCGATCGAAACGGAAGCAAGGCAGCCGTTCTTGACCTGTTCGACCTCCGAGCCGTATACCGGGATACCGGCGGCGTTGGCGGCATCAAGAAGCACGTTTAAGTTGTTGACGACCTTGTTGTCGGTGAAGTTGTTGATGCAATCGACCTTGGCGCAAAGGGCAGCGGCAGCGGCCGGGATGTCAGCGTCATTCTGAATACCGGAAGCAACGACTTCCATGCCTTGCTTTTCGGCAGCAGCTTCTAAAAGACCGAGCTGGGTGATGGAGTTTGCTTCACTGGTGGTGTAGAGAACGCCGATGGTCTTGGCTTCGGGCTGCATAGCCTTGATGAGGTTTACCTGTGCATCCATATCGAGAACGTCCGACGTGCCGGAGCAGTTGTAGCCGGGCTTTTCCATGCTCTGCACAAGACCGGGAGTGACCGGGTCGCTGACGGCGCAGAACACAACCGGAATATCTTTGTCTTCAGCGGCGGCAAAGGCCGGGGAAGCGGCAGGCGTTGCAATGGCGATCATCATATCCACGTCTTTTGCGGCGAACTGCTTGGCAAAGGTGCTGCAATCGGAATCGGCCGAAGAATCCGAACCGATCTGACGTTCGATGACGACCTTGTCGCCGTATTTTTCTTTCAAGGCCTCTTCAACACCGGCATAGCAGTTGTCGAGCGACGGGTGGCTGATGTACTGGATGATACCGATGGTCTTGACGTCATCGGTCGTGCTGTCGTCCGTTTTCGCGTTGTCGTCGGTGGTGTTCACGGTGTTTTGTGTGTTGTCGCCGGTGTTTGTGTCAGTCTTGGTTTCGGTTTTGCCGCAGGAAGCGAGCATGGTAACGGAAAGGGCGGCGGCGAGGATGGCAGTTAAGATTTTTTTCGTGTTTTTCATGGTAAATACTCCTTTGAAATTATGTTATATGAAAGGTTTTGTTTGGGTTGAAAACGATTGTCGGCTGCTGTCATGCCGTCGCCATCGTCTGCGATCAGCAGCTCGATGCAGCCGTCTTTCGTGCCCGCATCCTTCGCCGTGCCTTCGAACCGGATGGTCTTTGCCCCGTACTTCGCCGAGTTCTCCAGGACCTGGCCGATGATGAAGTCGGTCCATTTCGCGTCGGTGAGCACCTCGAGCGCCTCGTCGATCGCGAAATCAAGCGAGACTCCCGCGCCGATCAGCGTGCGAGACCTCTGACGGCACGCCTTGCGCGAGAGTGCCGCAAGGTTTAACTCCTCGATGGAGAAATCCTCGCTCAGTGTTGCCGAGCGCGCGTAGTATAACGCCTGCTCGACGCGCGACTCGAT
>URCT01000088.1 GCA_900546385.1 uncultured Eubacteriales bacterium
TGATCCGCCGGTCTTCAATTTCATGCATATCGGAAAGATCCGCTTCAATTGTGCCGAGCCGGTCAATAGCGTTTGGCCGCAAAAGAGTTCGATTATTGATATCCAGCAAAACCCAAGACGAGGTAGCATACGCGGCACGCACGCCGTTCAAGGTCACATCAAAATCACGGATAAACGAAACGCCGTGAACACCGCGCGGATATGTTGCCATAGTCACGTGATCATTGGAATGAATATCCGCAAAATATTCGAGAGTAAATTTGGTCACGACAAAAACGATACCGTTTTTGCGTAAAAAATTGTATGTCATGCCGCGGGCATCCAAATCGTCGCCGGCGGCTTTTTGAAATAAATGAAACAGCGTAGACGGCCGAATAATGTCATTCGGTTGAACTTCATAGCTTTCGATTCTTGTTTGAAATACAGTTGACATTTTGACTCCTTATTTTTTATATCGATTGTATGTATGCTTTTTCTCGTTTTTGCTGCTGTTGCGACGTTTGGTAAGGCCGCGGTTTTGTCGGATGATTTTTTCGCTGCGGCGGCTATTTTTGCAGTGAATTTGATAACTATACACCCTGAATTATATAAAATTCTTATTTTATATAATTCGCTATATCGCCTTACAGCCGTCTTTATCCCACTCTCCGGATCAACGGCAGCACGCTTCCATAGTCCGTTAACGGCTCATTGGACAGCGAAACCGGCATAACATCGTATTTCCGACAGAATCGACGGATTTTTTCATACTCCGGATGCTTTTCAATGCAGCCGCAGAAAAACAATTTTGTTCCATCCGACGACGGATACGGCGCCGAGCTTGCGCCGCCGATAAAACCGTGCGCATATCCTGGAAGCTTTACAGCACCGCTTTTTATGAGCAGTACGTCCAGTTCGCGTTCCATGCATTCTTTGGCGATTCCTTCATCTTCGGTAATCAGCGCGTTATCCGCAACCGTGCATACATTGCATTTTGCATATGCTTGCTCGACATGGATGAATTTCCACCGGTATTTGAGAATCAGTTCCGCCATGCGCGGATGAATCACCTTTCGGTTTCCGATGATATAATTTCCGCACATCGCAAAATTCAGAATGCAATCCTGCGGATACCGCACACCATCCTTACTGTTGCCGCGGAATCGTACAATATGCGTGGAATCGATATCATCTGCGAAAAAGAACATTTGTTTCTCGCAAAGTTTTGTTAACAGTGCAGACGTACTTTGTTCGACCAAGAATCCTTCATGATATGGAAATAAGAACAGATCCGGATGTGCGTTGATCGGCTCATCCAGTGCTTCGAAGCATGGAAGCTCGATGGTTTTATAGTAGCGCTTTAGACCGATTTTACAAGCGTCGGACATACGGTTATCGATGAAAACGCAGTTTTGTAACAGTTGAAACGGTATCATTTACGATTCTCTCCGAACAGCTTTAATGTATCAAACAAACTTTTTACCGGCACGATGGCTGTCTTTCCGGCGATTTTATCCAACTGTGTTTTGGATTTTTCATAATTCCCATACGGGATAACCACCGTTTCAAAGCCAAGACGGACGCATTCACGTACACGATGCTCGATTCCGGCAATGGCGCGGCATTCACCGGCAAGCCCGATCTCCCCCATCGCGACCAATTTATCGTTTAACGGTATATCTTTACAGCCGGAAATCAACGCCATGCAAGCCGGCAGATCGGCTGACGGATCATCCACGCGCAGGCCGCCGACAACGTTCATATAAATATCGGTCGTTCCCAAGCGCAGTCCCAAACGTTTTTCCAAAACAGCCGAAAGCAGGTTCAAGCGCGTATAATCAAAGCCGGTAGAGGTTCTCCGCGGTGCCGGATAGACGGTCGGCGTGACAAGCGCCTGAATTTCGGCAAGCAGCGGCCGTGTGCCTTCCATGGCGCACATGGTGCAGTTTCCGGAAACGCCTAACGGCCGTTGGGATAAAAGGTATTCCGACGGATTTTCCACCTCGCACAAGCCCTCGGCTTCCATTTCGAAAATACCGATCTCGTTGGTTGAACCAAAACGGTTTTTCACGGCGCGCAGCATCCGATAGGCATACTGCTTGTCTCCGTCGAAATATAACACCGTATCCACCATATGCTCTAACACCTTCGGACCGGCAATGGCACCGTCTTTATTGACATGGCCGACAATGATCACCGACACACCGTCGGTTTTGGCTGTTCGGATGAGCTTTGTAGCCGTGTTTTTCACCTGTGTAATGCTTCCGGCAACCGTTGCGGAATTGGAATCGGTCATGGTTTGGATGGAATCGATGATGACGATATCGGGATTGACTGCACCGATTTCCGCCAAAATTTCGTTAATATCGGTTTCGGTGTATAATAAAATGTTTTCATTGGAAATACCGAGCCGCTTGGCGCGCAGCTTGATTTGGGAGGGCGATTCTTCGCCGGATACATATAAGAGGCGGTATTTGCCGCTGAGTACGCCGCAAATCTGCAAAAGCAGCGTGGATTTGCCGATACCGGGTTCGCCGGAAAGCAGCGTCACAGAGCCTTTGACGATGCCGCCGCCGAGCACGCGGTCGAATTCGCCGATACCGGTTTCAGAACGCGGTTCTTCGCGAATATCGATGCTGTTGATCGGAAACGACAAAGCTTTTTCACGCACCGGCGGCACATAGACTTTCTTGCCGAGCGAAGAAGCCGTGCCGACAGGCACGGCACTCGGTTCCTGTTCCTCTAAAGTATTCCATTCGCCGCAGGCCGGACATTTCCCGAACCATTTAGCACTTACTGCTCCGCATTCGGAGCACACATATTGCGTTTTCAACTTCATACCGGTTCTCTCCACATCGTCTATTCTGGTATGATTTCCCGACTGAAATCATTTTCGACAAAAGTTATTGTTGATATAAAAACAGTAAACGCGATTTTCTTTTGGTATTCGCGGCTTGCAAGCAATTTTGCTTCTTCGGGATTGGATAAAAAGCCGCATTCGATCAGAACGGCCGGGATTTGCAAGGAATTTAACACCCGAATCCGATGATCCGCTTTTTTGATTTCTCGGTTGTTATCCGGATCCAAATAGGCTTTTGCATTCGTTTGAACGGTTTCGGCAAGATTCTTGCTCAACGGATGGTTTTTGGAATAATAGACCTGCAAGCCCTTGTATTTGGGGATTTCGAATTTGTTTTGATGAATGCTGATAAAGACGGCGTTGTCAAACTGCGACGCAAAGCGGACACGCTCAACTAAATCATAGTATTTTTTCCGGTTTTCCTGGCCAGCGCCATATAAAAGGCGGTCATCCGTGCGCGTCGGATTCACGGTATACGGCGTAAGGGATAAAAAGGCCTCGAGATCTTTGGTGAGTGCAAGATTCACATCTTTTTCGCGCACGCCGTTCGCAGCCGCGCCGCCGTCTTCCCCGCCGTGGCCGGCATCCGGAATCAAATGAATCGAACGCCGCTCGGACGCATTCAGCGCTCTTTGTGTGTCAGCATTTTGAAAAAACGCCGCCGAAAGCGGATTCCGCAACGCTAAAAGTCCGACAGCAAGCACAAAGGCAAGTGAAAACAAAAGGATTTTTCCGGTTTGTCTGATATTTCGCACAACCTATCACCGTCCCACATAGTTTACGGAACAGTTTATGCGAAGCACCTGGCAATCATGCGTTTTTTCAATCAAACGTTTTTCTTAGAGGAATCTGTCGTGTTGAAATTGATAATACCGCAGAAGGCTAAGCGATACAGAAGTCCGAGAAGCAAAATCGCGGCAAACAAAAACAGCAGCTGGAAAATGGCGTGTTCACTGAAAAACACAATGGTCGGCGAAGCCGTTGTGGTTCGTACATTGTCCACATTCGTATAGTTTGTCAAGCCGACATCGATGCCCAAAATCTCACCGGCAAGCACGAATTTTACAATCAAAAACCAAATGGTGTGAAAGGCACCGGCAAGTGCGGAAGCAAAAAACGTATAGACCGTATAGGCACCGACCACGACAACACTCGGCAAAAACGCGATGCCGGCATAGGCAAGACCGGTGTGCGCGGAGAGTCCGTCTCCCCTGCCGGCGTTTTTCAAAATCTTGTCTTTTTGTCCGTCGTCAATAACGGCAAAGCCGACGACCGACAGGTAAAACAAGAAAGAAAAAATGCCGGACCAAACGCATAACGAGCCGGACAATGCCGACGAAACGAACAGCCCGAACAAAGAAAAAGCAAATTGGTTGAGCCAAAGCTTTTTGATCATTTTATTTTTTCTCGTCCAAAGTGCGGAAATTTTCATGAAAATGCCTCCAAAATTTACGAAATATGCTTTTCAAAATGTCGTATCTATGCTATACTGAATCAAATTAAAGGAAGTGACTGTATGGCAGACAGATTTGATTACAGCGACGCACCGGAGCTTGTTCGGCGTTTTTTGAACTACAAATCCGGCGTGCAGAATCGCTCTAAAATGACCGTTTATAATTATTATCACGATCTTTTGACGTTTTCACGGTTTCTTCTGAAAACCAAAAGAGCGGAAAAGTATCAAACGATCGCAAACGAAGAAATCCCTTTTTCCGACGCGGATGACGACCTGTTACTGCACGTTACCAACGATGACATTTTCGAGTTTATGTCCTTTGCCGCAAGCACCTTGGAGAACCAAGCCCGTTCACGCGCACGCAAGCTTTCCTGCCTTCGCTCGTTTTATAAATACCTAATCGTTACAATCAAGGTCATGGAAAATGATCCGACAAAAAATATTGAAGCGGCAAAAAAAGAAACGCGGCTTCCGAAATTTCTTTCGTTAGAGGAATCCAAAACACTGCTTGCTTCGGTGGATGGCAAGTACGCCGAACGGGATTTTGCCATCATCACGCTGTTTCTCAATTGCGGCTTGCGTGTTTCCGAGCTGTGCGGCATCGACCTAAACGATATCAGCACCGATTTAAGCACGCTTACCGTCATCGGCAAAGGCAACAAGGAACGCCGCGTTTATCTCAACGATGCCTGCCGCGATGCGCTAAGGGCTTATAAAAAGGTGCGTCTGAAAGATGTTAAGGAAGCCGACAAAAACGCGCTGTTTATATCCCGCAACCGAAACCGGATCAGTGTGCAAACCGTGCAATGGCTGATATATAAGCATTTGAACGAAGCCGGACTTGGCCATTTGGGTATGTCGGTGCACAAGCTGCGCCACACGGCGGCAACGTTAATGTACAACTACGGCGGAACGGATGTCCGTGTGCTCAAAGACATTCTCGGGCACGAGGAGCTGTCTACCACGCAGATTTATACGCACGTCAGTCCGCAAAAGCTTGCAGACGCGGCCAACAGCAATCCGTTAGCTGCCGGTGTCAAGCGCGTCGGTTTGCCAAAGGTAACGGATGCATCCGACGATGATGAAACTTAATAAAAAGGACGAACAGCCATACAAAGCTGCCGCAAATATGCGGCAGCTTTTGTTTCTCAGCCGCGATCTTCGAAGATTTTATCGTATTCTTCGTAGACTTCTTCGTCTTTATAATACGGCGAAATCATGTACTTTTTGATAACCGGATAAGCCGCATACGCCCCGATGAAGAAAACGGTCGAGGTGGTGATGATGAGCGGCAGCGTTAAGCCGACAAACGGCAGATAGACAAAAATATACACGTTGATGAAGCAGACAAGCAAGATTCCGGCAAGTGCGGCAAGATTGCGTTTGATCCCGAGAAACGCAAAAATGAAGGAGTTCTTTAAGATTTTGAAAATCGACAGCTTAAATGTGACCATGATCAAGTACATATAGTTGCGCATAAAGCCATAGATGAAAATCAAAAAGACGCACGCATAGAAAAAGACTTTCTCCATAAACGACCGTGGTTTGGCCGTCGGCGTAACCGTGACGGACGGGTCAAACGAATCGGATTCGTCGGGATTTTCCGTATCCGCAGCAGCCGGAGACGTGTTTTCTCGGTTAGTATCAATCGTTTCCGATTGTGCGTCATCCGGAACAGTTTCGGTTATCTGCGTATCGGAACCGGTTTCCGGCAAAACCGGCAAACGGTTGACATCCATACCGCTCCAAAAGAACAGGTCAAACACCAAAAGAACGATAACGGCTAAATCCAAAAGCCCCATAAGGATTCCCTGCTTCCAGTTGTGCTTGACCGCATACCGGAAATCCGACAGGATATAGACCGGGTCGCCGCGCACATAACCGCGCACCGCATACACAGCGCCCGTATTCACGATGCCGAACGCAAGTGCCGCAAGCACCAAAAATCCGTAAAAGGCGATCGGATAGCCCGAAAGCTGCCAAACGCCGAACGAAGCGATTAAGATATAAACCGCCATTAACAGATTTAAGTTTGACAAATTCCAAAATTTTCGGCCATACATGATAAAAAAGCCGAAAAAGTCGGTTTGCACCGACGCGCGATCATCGTTTTTCTTAACGCCCTTTGCCGGCGGTTCGTAGCTGAACAGCTTGAATTTTTTCATGAAAATGTCCCTTTCAAAGGCTTTCGCGCGGATAATCCGAACAAAAAAGCAAATGCACTCCGTACCACGGCAGAGTGCATTTATTATAAGCTAAAAATGTGAATTCAGCATGAACCATATGTAACCTATGCTATGCTCTTGGGTGAAACTTCAAATAGGAATCCTTCATGCGTTTTTTGATATAATCGGCATACACCTGGGTGGAAGAAATATCCGCGTGGCCTAAGATTTCTTTGATATCGTGGATATCCGCACCGTTTTCAAGTAAGTGTGTGGCAAAGGAATGGCGCAAGGTATGCGGTGTGATGGTCTTTTCGATACCGGCCTGCGCCGCGTAGCCTTTGAGGATTTTCCAAAAGCCCTGCCGCGTCATGCGCGTACCGCCGATATTGACGAACAGCGCATTGGTTTCGTCTTGGACAAGAAAGCAGCGCGAAGCGGTCAAGTAGGTCTTCAAGGCATTCACCGCGGTCGGGTACAGAAAAATGGTACGCTCGTGCGGTTTTGCGCCTTCGCCGCGGCAAACGACATACCCGAGAACCAAATTCAAATCCGTCACATCGAGCGTAATCAGTTCGGTGACCTTCATGCCGGTCGCGTACATCATTTCAAGCATGGCTTTGTCGCGAATACCTTTGATTTCCGTTGTATCCGGTTGGTTTAACAGCAAATCAATCTCTTTTGCCGAAAGGATTTCAAAATCCTTCTTTTCGACCTTATCGTTTTTGACGGCACGTGCCGGATTTTCGGAAATAACGCCGCCGACAAGCAAGTATTTATAAAAGCTGCGAACAGACGACATGGCGCGCGAAACGGAGGAAGCCGAAAAGCCTTTATCGGTCAGAGCTTTTTTGTAAGCGGCAATCTCATTGCCGGTGACCGAGAGCAAATCCACGGGAATTTCGGCCGTAAACGCCGCAAAGCCTGTCAGATCTCTCTGATAGGCAGCAACGGTATTTTGAGATGCGCTTTTGGAAAGCGCAAGGTACGACAGAAAGTCGTCAACCGTTTTTACGTGCGTCATGCTTCGAAAACTCCTTGATTATAATAAATGCTTTTAGCGTGCAATCTCCTCGGCTCTTTGCGTGCAGGCGTTCATGGCGTTGGAGACAATTTCACAGAAATTGTCTTTTTCGAAGCTCTTCAAGGAAGCTTCGGTAGTGCCTTTGGGAGATGCAACCATGCGGATTAGTTCATCCGGATCGAGCTTTGAATGGATGAGCATTTCCGCAGAACCCTTTAAGGTTTGGAAAACGAGATCCTTTGCAACAGCATGGTCGATGCCTTGCGCGACCGCATTGTCGATCATGGCCTTTGCAAACAGATATACATAAGCCGGGCTTGAAGAATTGACCGAAATCACGGCGTTCATCTGTTCCTCCGGAAGAGAAACAACACTGCCGGAAGCGGCAAACAGACCGCAGATTTTGGTATACAGTCTGTCGTCAACCGCGCTGTTGCGGGAGATGGCCGTTGCACCACAGCCGATAAGAAGCGGCGTGTTGGGCATTACACGGACAACCGGGAAATCGGCTTCTAAGGTTTTGCAGATATAGGCGGTCGAAATGGCGGCAGCGATGGAAATAAAGACTTTTTTCTGACCGGCTACCGTATTTTTGATACCATTCAAAACGGTTTCATAGTCCTGCGGCTTGACGGCAAGCAAGATGACTTCGGAAGCGTTTACAGCCGCATTCACCGTGTCGGCACAGTTGACGCCCAGCTCGGCAAAAGCCGGATATTTTTCGGTTTTAATATCGTAGACAGTGATATCCGCCGCTTTGATACGGCCGGAAGAAATGACGGAACGAAGAATCGCGGTAGCCATGTTGCCGGCACCGATTGAAGTAAGACGCAAAGAGAACACACCTTTCCGGAAACAGAGCAAATAAAAGCGCAATGCAAAACTTTGCACTGCGACAACTTTGTCGTGTAACATTTTTCGAACTGCCAATATTATACTGCATTTCCGGGTAAATTTCAAGATGTTTTGCGAAGTTTATCCATTTTCGTAAATTATGCCAATATGTTATGTAAACTACATTATGTAAACTCGTGCAACCGATCGCATTTCTGTCAAGATATGCGATTTACTCTTTTGTCGGAACACAACATCTTGTAATTCGAGTCTTGCCTGCATTTTTTCGAAATATCTGCCGTTTTTGCTGCGTTTTATGCAACTTGCCTATATCGATATTCCGAAATCCGTCACTTAAGACAAAGAAATCCGTGCACTTGCAGTTTCCGTTTCCTTTTATTGGTACAAGCAAAAGGCATAAAAAAAGCCGCTCCGCGTGTAATGCCGGAGCGGCTTGCCGGAAACAGAATCAGTTAATCCAACTCTTTTTTACCGGTATACAATTCGTAGTATCTGCCCTTTAAGGCAAGCAGGTCTTCATGACTGCCGCGCTCGATGATCTCGCCTTTTTCGAGAACCATGATCGCATCGGCGTTTCGCACCGTGGACAGGCGGTGCGCGATGACGAAGGTGGTGCGGTTGCTCATCAGGCGATCCATGCCGTGTTCGATATGCCGTTCAGTACGGGTATCGACCGAGCTTGTTGCTTCGTCAAGCACCAAAATCGGTGCTTTGCTGATGGCGGCACGGGCGATGTTCAACAGCTGTCTTTGGCCTTGCGAAAGGTTAGCGCCGTCGCCCTCAATCATGGTGTCGTAGCCATTTTCGAGACGCATGATAAAGCTGTGTGCGCTGGCTGTTTTTGCCGCTTCAACGACCTCTTCGTCGGTTGCGTCGAGCCGGCCGTAACGGATATTTTCCCGAACCGTGCCGGTGAACAGATGCGTATCCTGTAACACCATCGCTATATGCTTGCGAAGTTCTTTTAGCCGGATATCGCGGATGTTCACACCGTCGATGGTGATCTCTCCGGAATCGATATCATAGAACCGGTTTAACAGATTGGTGATGGTCGTCTTCCCTGCACCGGTCGAGCCGACAAACGCGATTTTCTGACCGGGCTTTGCGTACAGCGAAATATCTTTTAAGATCGTTTTATCCGGGTTATAGCCGAAGGTTACGTGCTTTAATTCGACGTAGCCCTTCATATTCTTCATGTCTGAAGCGTTCGGCACATCCTCCGGTTCTTCTTTCATATCGATGATGCGGAAAACGCGTTCTGCACCGGCAAGTGCCGAAAAGATGGTGCTCATCTGCTGGGAAATGTTGTTGATCGGGAACGAGAACTGACGCGAATAGTTGGAAAAGACAGTCAGGGCGCCAGGCATTAAGCCGCTCGTGCAAATTAAAATTCCTCCGACGCCGACCGTAATGGCGTAGCTGATTTGCGAGGTGTTGCCCATGATCGGCCCCATAATGCCGCCGTAGAACTGCGCCTTAAACTGCTTGTCGCGCAAATCGTCATTGAGAAGGCCGAATTCCTCGACCGAATCCTCTTCGTGATTAAAGACCTTGATGACCTTCTGCCCGGTCACCGTTTCTTCGATATAGCCGTTGACTGCGCCGAGGGCTGCCTGTTGGCCGGTGTAATACTTGCGGCTCTTTCCGGCAATAAGCATACCGCCTTTGGCGAAAATCGGCACAAATACAACCGTCACAAGCGTTAAGATAAGGTTGGTTGAAATCATGAAGAACAGCGTGCCGATGAGCGTTACGGCACCGGAAATGACGGAGACAAGCGAGTTGTCGAGCATGGTTCCGATGTTATCGACATCGTTGGTAAAGCGGCTCATGATTTCGCCGGTCGGGTTGTTGTCGTAGAAGCGAACCGGCAGTTTCTGAATTTTGGAAAACAAGTCGTTGCGGATACGTTCGAGCGTTCCCTGCGAAACCGTGAGCATTAAGCGGTTCTGTAAATAGCTTGCCGCAACGCCGACAAGGTATACGGCAATTAACAGAACAAGAGCTGCGGCGATGTATACCATCACAGCACCGAATTCGTATTTCTGCGCAACGGAATCAAGAAGGCCGCTGATGTTGTTTGCGAAAGAGGAAATCACGTTGTCGGAAACGCGTTCCATCAAGCTGAGGTTGGCCGATTCGTTCGGCGAAACATACAGAACAAGCTTGTTAATAATCGGCGCCAACATGAACGAGCCGATAAGGCTTGTCACCGTGCTGAACAGCATTAAGAACAGCACACAGATAAGCTGTACTTTATATGCACCGACATAGTGAAACAGGCGTTTGATCGTGTTTTTCGTATCCTTCGGCTTGCCTTTGCCCATACCGTGCGGGCCGCCCGGGCCACGCATCATGGGCATACCGCGCTTTTCGGCCGAGGCGGAGGAATTATACTGTTTTTGCAATTCTTGCAAGGATCTTGCCATACTCACGCCTCCTTTTTCTTTTGTTCCATTTGGGAATCATAAATTTCACGGTATTCTTCGTTGCCGGCAAGCAATTCTTCGTGTGTGCCGACACCGGTGATACGTCCGTCGTTCATAACGACGATTTGGTCGGCATCCATCACGGAGGTGATACGCTGGGCAATCACGATTTTGGTGGAATCCTTTAATCCCGTGCGGAACTGTTCGCGGATTTTGGCTTCGGTTGCCGTATCGACAGCACTGGTCGA
>URCT01000089.1 GCA_900546385.1 uncultured Eubacteriales bacterium
CGCCGCAAAAAGTAACAATCCGTTCTCCCTCGCAGGGAGCTTCGAGGTTTTCCAAACCTCGAAGCAGCCCACCCAAACAACAACTTCCCACTAACAAACTTAAAACCTTTTCCAAAGGAGATTCGAGGTTCTGCAAACCTCGAATCAGCGCACAAAGATAGCAATCTCGAACAATCCAATTAAATCCTTTTGCCGTCCAGCGGTAGCATTTTTGCCCTACTTTTTGTAAAACACAAAAAGTAGGGCAAAAAATCTTTGAAACTTTCCTTTCGGAAAGTTTGTCCCTGCCGGGACGGCACACTCCGTGTGCTTTTCGCTGCCCTGCGGCGGCTATTTCATGCGCTTGCGTTGCCAAGCGATTAAAAAAATCCTGCACGGTGTTCCGCGCAGGATTTTTTCGATTCTATCGATATTGCGTATAGATTTCTTTGACCGCATCGCCAAAAAATACCGGAAGATACCGTTCAAAATTCGGCGGCAGCGTTTGCTGCGGCAGCTCTTCGGGAGAAAGCCAAAACACGCGCCCTTCGTCGGTCCTGCCGATAAGCTCGCCCGAAAATTTGTCTGCGCGATAGGCAAACACCAGATATTTTTCGTCCTTTTCCGGGTTGTCCCAATGAATGATGCCGCAAAGAACCGGATTTTCGATGACAAGTCCCGTTTCCTCGCGTACTTCACGGATAGCCGCCGCTTCAAAGCTTTCGCCCGGATCCACATGACCGCCCGGAAACGCAATGCCGCACCAATATTTGACGCGCTCTTGCACAAGCACTTTGCCGTCTGCACGACGCAGCATGACCATATTGGTGATTTCGGTTTGATAAGTATCCATGGCGTTCGGTGTCCTTTTTGGTGTAGTTTCGGCTATTCGGCATAGGTTCGCACGATTTCCGAAGCGATCTCCGCTTTGGGAAGCCGGCTGTCCATGGCCTGTTTTTCGATGTATTTGTGCGCCTGCTCTTCGGTCATGTGTGCAAATTCGATGAGCAGACATTTGGCGCGCGCAAGCGCTGTTTGTTCGGCAAGCTTTTGCCGCAGCTTGCGGTTCTCTTCGGTTAATCGTGCACAAATGCCGACCGACGCGGTCACAAGCTTTAAGCTTTGATAAAACAGCTGCTTGGACACGGGCTTTGCCACGGTGAGAATGCCGTAATCCTCCATGCGGCAGCTTAGTTCCTCATACAATTCGTTCTTGACGAGAAGCACCACGCCTGTGCCGGTCTTTTCGACCGCCGCCATGGCAAGCTCATGCCCGAATTCGTCGCCTAAGGGCGTGTTGACGATGACCATATGGTAGTCATTCTCCATGAGCTTTCGCCGGGCTTCTGCGCCGTTTGACGCGTGCTCACGCGTGCAGATGACCGCTCCGTCCGTAAGCTCTGCGATAAAATCGGCACCTTTTTGCGTGCCGGATACCACGAGAACGCGATACACATTCTTTCCGGAATTCATAAACGTTCCTCCGGTGTGCTTTTACCGGCGGATTCCGGCGCGTGCGGCGTATGCGTCGATTAAGCGTTCCGGAAGCACGCTTGCGGCAAAATCGCCGTCTAAAGCGATTTTTGCTGCCTCGTGCAGGCTTTCCGGCAGCGTATCTTCCTCCGTACATTCCGGAAGCGGCAATTCGTCGCGCATTCCCTCTAAACCGGCGTGCAATAACAGCGTGTAGGCAAGATACGGGTTTGCCAAACAATCTGGCGAGCAGATCTCGAACAGCAGGCTGCTTTCGTCGTCCCGGATGATGCGGATCAAATCGGAATGCGTATAGCCCCATGCGATGCTTTTCGTGCAGGCGCAAGCGGCAAGCCGCTTGTAGGACGATTCGTCGGGATTGAGAAACAGCGTCATTTCGGGCAAACGGCGCAAAATTCCGGCAAGGAACGCCTTGTTTTTCGCCGCATCGCCGCTTGCAACGCGCACATTGATGTGTAACCCGTTGCCGTCCGCTTCATCCAGCGGCTTCGGATCGAACCGCGCGTGCAGACCGTTCTTTTGCGCGACCGTCTGCACCACGTTTTTGAAGGTGGTGACATGGTCGGCGGCTGTGAGCGGATCGGCGGCGCAGAAATCGATCTCATTCTGTCCCGGGCCGTTCTCATGGTGGGAGCTTTCGGGCTTGATGCCCATTTCCTGTAAGGTGAAGCAGATCTCACGGCGCACATTTTCGCCGCGGTCGGCCGGTGCTAAATCGAGATAACCGCCGCAATCGAGCGGAATATCGGTCGGTTCGCCGTTTTCGTCGGTCTTGAATAAGTAAAATTCGCATTCGGCACCGAAAAAGACCGACAGCTCTTTTGCGCGAAGACTCTTGACGGTGTCTTTCAAAATGCGGCGCGCGTCAAGCTCAAACGGTTCGCCGGAGGCCGTATGCAGACGGCAGAACAGCCGCACCACGCGACCGGTCGAAGGCCGCCACGGCAGAACCGCCATGGTGCTCGGTTCGGGCATCAGATATACGTCCGCGGTCTTGTCGCCGAACCCGGCAATGAGCGAAGCATTGACGGGAATGCCGGTTTCAAAGGCTTCTTCGAGCAGACACGGTTGGATCGCGAGGTTTTTCTGTGTTCCGAAGACGTCGCAAAAGGCGAGACGGATAAATTTCACATCGTTTTCCGAAATAAATTCCAGCACTTCGTTTTTGGTATACATATGAACCATCCTTTTGGCGGAGTTTTTATCAGTATAGAGGATTTTGCGGCAGGATTCAAACAGATTTTGTAAATTCTGCGGACGCGTCGGCAGCAAATGCTTCGGCAAGGCGGACATACTGCTCGGCGTTAAGCGTTTCGCCGCGCACGGTTTCGGCAAGGCCGACCGAGGCGAGAATCGCGCTTATTTTGGCTTTATCGCCGCCGACGAGCGGTGAAAGCGTGTTGGAAAGCGTTTTGCGGCGCATGGAAAAGGCGGCACGAATGACGCGGCTTGCTTTTTCGATGATTTCCGGCGTGTAGCGCGGCGGACGATACAGATTTAGACGCACGATGGCACTGTCCACCTTCGGACGCGGATAGAAACAGCCGGACGGCACGGAAAACAGCCGTTTGCAGGTGCCGTATAAGCCGAGCGCGGCGGTGATGCTGCCGTATTCGGCACTTCCCGGCGCGGCGCACAGTCGCACAGCCACCTCTTTTTGCACCATCACCGTGATGTAATCGAAATCCATACCGCTTTCCACCAAGCGCATGAGAATGGGCGTTGTGATGTAGTACGGCAGATTGGCGCAGACTGAGAGCGGCAGAATCCCGTTTTTGCCGGTTCGCCGCGGCGTAAGCAAAGCGGCAAGATCGGTTTCCATGATATCGCCGAACACGACCTCGGCGTTGTCATACGGCGCAAGCGATTCGGCAAGCACGCCTTCGAGCGAACGGTCGATCTCGACGGCCACCACTTTTTCAAAGCGTTTGGCAAGCTCACCGGTCAAAATGCCGGCGCCGGGACCGATCTCGAGAATGAGTGCCGGAATCTTTTCGGCTCCTTCCCCAAAGCCATCCGGCAGGGCATAATCAGTGCATTCGGCGGCAATGCGTCGCGGAATTTTGATGTCCTGCAAAAAGTTCTGCCCGTACTTTTTCTGAAAGTGAAAGCCGTGTTTTTCGAGTAAGTCTGACATGGTTTCTCCTTTGTCTTTTGGGGCGAAAAGGGCTGCCGTCAAGGCAGCCCTTTGATTGGTTCGTTTGTTGCGGTGATTATTCGGCCGCGGTGTTGTCGGCGTTATCCGCGTTGTCGGCGTTCGCATTGTCGGCATTGTCGGCAGCTGTGTCATCGGCGTTGCCGGTACCGGCAGTGGCGTCAACGATTTCTTCGGGCAGATACTTCTTATAGTTCTTCTGGGACATCTTGGTGAAGTTCCAGGTGCCGAAATAATCGTGCTTGATGCCGGACAATTCCTTGGTGGCATACACATCCACGTTGCAGAAGAGCGGAATGATCGGGGATTTTTCGATGAGCAGAGCCTCTGCACGGTGCATGGCATCGGCACGGGCATCGTTGTTCAGCGCACCCACGATTTCATCGCAGACGGCGTCGTATTCTTCATCCGCAAAACCGGTGAAGTGTGCGGAGGTATAGGTGATTTCGTCAACCGAAAGATCCACCGGCGCGCCGCTGTATGCCGAAGAGAAGCCGACGAGCATACCGTAAGCGTCGGGTGTGACGCACTGGAAGTCGGTGGCGATGATGCGGTTTTTGCCGTCGGTCAGCGTTTTGCCGGAAATGACGCCATAGAGATAACCGGCGGTTTTGCCCTCCGTTTTGACTGTGAAGCCGAGATCCTTCCAAACGCTCTTGCAATAGTCGGCAACTGCGCGTTCGTAGTCGCGCGACTTGTCATATTCGAGCGTAATGGAGCCTTTCTTCACACCGGCTTCGGCAAGGAGCGCCTTTGCGGCTTCCACATCGCCGGTCGGCGTGAACTGCTTGCCGGCATTCTTGCGGAATTCCTTTTTGCCGTCGGCATCATCGATACCGAACGGAACAACGCCCTCGGCTGCCTTGGTCTTGCGGCCGGTCAGCGAATTGATATGGTCGCGGTCAAGCGCGATCGAAAGAGCCTTGCGCACGCGGGCATCCGCGAAAAGCTCGCTTGTGGTGTCAAAGAAATATGTATAAACCGAAGGGATCGCGTTCTGCGAGGCCTTGCCTGCAGCGTCGATGGTTTCGGCTTTGGCACCGCTCAGATTCAGATAGAAAATATCCTTGTTTTGGAAGCGTTCCAGCTGTTCTTCGGCGGTGTCGCCCTCCGAAAGAAGCGTGATGAACTCATAGGGCTTTACAACCTTATCCACCGGATTGTCTTCGTTGGCACTGACGTTGTTGTAGTGCAGGTTACGCTCCAGCTCAAAGGATTTTGCGGAGATCTTGCGGTATTTGAACGGACCGTTGGTAAGCGGCATACCGAAGGTGGTGGAAGCATTCCAGGTGTAATCGATGTTGTCGGGATCGTCAAACTTGGTGGCGTTGTCTTCGCGAAGCGGCACAAGTGCCGGGCTTGCCAGACGGCGCAAAAAGTATTTGACGTTGGTAAATTCCGGTTCAAAGGCGATTTGCAGCACATTGTCCTTGATGGCGCACACGCCGAGATCGTTGACCGAGCAAAGGCCTTCCTTGACGCGGCGTGCGTTCTTGATCGGATACAAGAGCGATGCGGCGGTGTGTTCCTCGGTCGGCGAAAGAAGTCTCTGCCAAGCGTAGACGAAATCGTCGGCATCGACGATAATACCGTCGCTCCAACGGCTGTTCTTTAACTTGATCTCCAACTTTAAGGTGTTGTCGCGCGCGTCAACATAGTATTCGACTTCATCCGCAAGAGCCTTTTTGAGATCGCCCTTGCTGTTGATGGAATATAAGCCCTCATATAACAGGCCGAACAGCTTGGCATTGTCCGCATTATCGTAAATCGATTCGGTCGGATCCAAGTTTGCCGGCAACGCGCTCAAATACATCTGAATGACAGCGCCCTTGTCGTCATCGAGTTTCTTGCCGCAGCCGGTAAACGTGAGCATACCAAACACCATCAGAGCGGCAAGCACAAGAGCTAAGATTTTTTTCATTTTAACAGTCGCCTCCAAAGAATTTTAACTGAAAACCGTCCGATTTTCGAAAATGGGGATAATACAGACAGTATATTTACATACCATTATACCATTAAAACCCGGCAGAATCAATTGATTTTTCATAAAATGCGTATTTTTTTCGGTTTGCACAATTTTGGCCTATATTTTTTGTCACCATTGCACAAAAGCGGACGTGTTTGCGGCCGCGCGGCATATTCGAAAGCCGTGCGGAATAGGATAAAACGGAAAAACCTCCGGCAAATCCGCTTCGGAGGAGCCGGATACGAAATAAAAAGAAAGGTAAGGGCAGAAAATATGACGGACAGCTACAAACCGGAAGGCGTGCTCATCGACACGCCGGAAAACCGCGAATTGACCTCTTCGCTTGCGTCGCTCGAATATGCCATGAACACGGGAACGATTTTGGAGGGCCGCGCCGCTTTGTGCGACAGCTCACACGCGCTGGTGGTGGAGCTTGGCGCCTACCGCGGCATCATTCCGCGCACGGAGGCGGCCTACAGCATCGACGGCAGTGAGATCCGCGATATTGCCATCATCACACGGGTCGGGAAGCCGGTCTGCTTCAAGATCGTCGGTACGCTTCCCGGAAACGGCAAGCCGACGTTTTTGCTGTCGCGGCGGGACGCACAGATGGAATGCTATGAAAAGCGCGTTTCGCAGCTGCGTGCCGGAGATGTCATCGACGTGCGGATCACGCACATTGAGCCGTTCGGCTGCTTTTGCGATATCGGAAACGGCCTTGTGGCACTGCTGCCGGTGGACTGCATATCGGTTTCGCGCATTTCGCATCCCAAGGAACGCTTTAAGGTGGGCGATCGGATCAAATGCGTGGTAAAATCGAGCGACCGGCAGACCGGACGCATTACACTAACGCATAAGGAGCTTCTCGGCACATGGGAGGAAAACGCGGCGCATTTTTGTGCCGGTGAGACGGCCGCCGGCATCATCCGGAGCATTGAGCCGTATGGAATCTTCGTGGAGCTTGCGCCAAACCTTGCAGGCCTTGCGGAATGGTGCGAAGGTGCGGTGGTCGGGCATTGCGCGGCGGTTTACATAAAAAGCATCCTGCCGGAAAAAATGAAGATCAAGCTTGTCATCGTGGACAGCTCCTTGCCTTGCCCGGTCTTGCCGCCGACCGACTCGTATTATACCGATGTGCCGCACATGGATGTGTGGCGGTATTCACCGGAAAACTGCGAAAAAGAGATTGTGACGGTGTTTGAATAAGAAGCTTGGCCAAAGGCCGGAGCTTTCCGGAGCTTTTCGGAAAGCTCCGGTTATTGCGGCAGCTTCCGGTATGCCGTTTTGACGTTGTCTTCGCCGAGAATATCGCATAACAGCTCGAACATGGCCGGATTTAAGAAAACGCCGCGCGACAGCTTGACGGTCTTGTTTTCCGCCGCAAAGTGCAGAAACACCGGCGTTGTGCCGTATTCGAAAATTTCGAGTAATCGGCGAACACGCAAAAACTCCGGACAGTTTTGTTCCGACAGCCGCAGATAGACGCATAACACACCGCCTTCGGCGTTTTTTAGCGGCGGCAGCGCATGGCGGCTTTCGGCGGCTTCTTGCTTTGACGGAGCGGCACGGCGCGGCTTTTCGGGTGCCTTTCCCGGCTCTTTCGAAAACGCGTCTTGGCCGAGCTTTGCAAAGCTGACCGTGAACCTGCCGTTTTGGGCGGTATCCTCTTTGTGGATCACGGCGGTTTCTTGACCGGTGAGCGGCAGCTTGCCGTTTTCCGCGGCCGGCACGGCACGGCTCACAAGCAGCTTTCCTTCGCGGAGCGGCTCGCCGTTTTCGCCCGTTTCATCGGTGTCCTTGAAGGTGAGTTCGCCCGTTAAAGCCGCCACTTTGCCGGTTTCGAGCAGTGTGTTCAACATTTCGAACCGCTTGGGAAACAGAATGGCCTCAATGCTGCCGACTTCATCCTCCACCGTGAGAAACGCCATGCGGCTGCCGCTTTTGGTAGCCGTGATTTTTTTGGCCGTTACCAGTCCGAGAATTGTAATCGTGTCTTTTTCGTGCAAGAACGGCGTTTCGCCCTCCGCCGGATTGGCGGCGGCAGCAATTTCGCTCGTTTTGACGGCGTTCATGGCCTTGGCCGTTTCGCTGTACCGTTCGAGCGGATGGCCGGTCAAATAGATCCCGGCGACTTCTTTTTCCAGTCCCAAACGCTCCATGATGTCAAGCTCGGGAATGTCGGGATAGTCGATGTGCAGTGCGCCGAACGAATCGTTTCCGTCGGCATTCATGGCGGAAAACATATCGTATTGACCCGAAACGCTCATGCGGTTGCGCTTTGCAAGTGCGTCGGCTGCCGATTCGTATACCGCAAGCAATTGACTGCGCTTTTTGCCGAAGCCGTCAAACGCGCCGCTCTTGATCAGACATTCCAGCATATGCTTGTTGACTTCGCCCTGCGGCATACGCGTTAAGAAATCCTCAAGCGACTGGAATGCGCCGTTTTCGCGCTCTTTCACGACCTTGTCGATAAAGCCGCGTCCAACGCCCTTGACGGCAAGCAGCCCGAAACGGATGCTTTCTTCGCCATCCTCCGCACGGAACGTTGCAAAGCTCTTATTGATGTCCGGCGGCAGAATGCGGAGGCCGAGCGATTTGCATACATCGATATAAAATGCCACCTTGTCGGTGCGGTCGAGTACGCTGTCAATCAGCGCACACATATATTCCTTGGGATAGTGCGCCTTCAGATAGGCGGTTCGGTACGACAAAAATGCATAGCACGCCGCGTGCGACTTGTTGAACGCATACTTGGCAAATTCGCTCATTTCGTCGTATAAAGCCTTTGCCGCCTCCTCCGGTACACCGTTTGCAAGTGCCCCGGCACATTCTTCACTGCCGTCCTCGCGCTTTTTGCCGTATAGAAAGTATTCGCGTTCCTTTTCCATGACCGCGATCTTTTTTTTGCTCATGGCGCGGCGGACAATGTCGGCGCGTCCGAAGGAATATCCGGCAAGCGTGCGGAAAATCTGCATGACCTGCTCTTGATAGATGATACAGCCGTTGGTCATGTCCAAAATTGAGGCAAGCGCCGGGACGGCATACCGTATCTTTTCCGGATGCTTGCGGTTTTCCAAATATTTCGGAATGCTTTCCATCGGACCCGGTCGGTAGAGTGAGATGGCGGCCGTTATATCTTCAATGCTCTCCGGCTTCATGCGGGCAAGTAAGCTTTTCATACCGCCCGATTCGAGCTGGAACACGCCGTCGGTGTTTCCCGAGCCGATGAGCCGGTAGGTCTTTTCATCGGAAAGGGACACGCGCGTAATGTCAAACGCCGGTTCTTTGCGGCGCACGGCCTTTTCGGCGTCCGAAATGACCGTTAAATACCGCAAGCCCAAAAAGTCAATCTTTAATAAGCCCAAATCGGCGATGGTATTCATGGTAAATTGGGTGACCACCGCACCGCGGTTTTCGGCCAGCGGCACATAGTCGCTTACCGGTTTGTCGGTGATGACCACACCTGCCGCGTGGATGGATGCGTGCCGCGGCATTCCCTCGAGCCTTTTGGCAACGTCGATCATGTGCCGCAGTGTCGGGTCGCTCTCGTAAATGTCGGCAAGCACCTTGTTTTCGCTCATGGCGCGGTCAAGCGTCATGCCGAGCGCAAACGGCACGTTTTTGGCGACGCTGTCCACCTCGGCATAGGTAAGCCCCATGACGCGGCCGACATCGCGGATAGCCTGCCGTGCCGCCATCGTGCCGAAGGTCACAATCTGCGCCACATGATCCTTGCCGTATTTGCGTGCAACATAGTCGATGACCTCGCCGCGGCGTTCGTAACAGAAATCCACGTCAAAGTCGGGCATACTCACGCGTTCCGGATTGAGGAACCGCTCAAATAACAGCCCGTATTTGATGGGATTGACATCGGTAATGCCGAGCGCAAACGCCGCAAGGCTGCCCGCGCCCGAGCCGCGTCCCGGGCCGACCGGAATGCCCTCGCCCTTGGCATACGAAATAAAATCGTTGACAATGAGATAGTATTCGGCGTACCCCATGCGCACGACTACGTCAAGCTCATACGCCAATCGCTCCGCATAGACCGCCTTGTCATACGGTTCATTTGTCGCGTCCATTTGGTCGAAACGCCGCTGCAAGCCCTCCCGGCACAGCTTTTCGAGATACTCCTTGGAGGATAGCCCGTCCGGCGGATAAAAGGCCGGTAAGAAAAGCTTGTCGAATTCGAAATCAAAATTGCATTCTTCGGCGATCTTGACGGTGTTTGCGACGGCATCGGGACGGTCGGCAAAAAGAGCCGCCATTTTGTCGCCGTCTTTGAGGTAAAACTCCCGTGAGCCGAAAGCGAAGGAACCTCGTTCGGCAAGCGTTTTGTTCATCTGGATGGCCATGAGGATTTCTTGATTTTCCGCGTCCTCCGGCAAAAGGTAGTGGACGTCGTTGGTCGCGACAAGCGGAATGCCCAACGCGTCAGACATACCGCATAGCACCGTGTTGACGGTTTTTTGTTCGCGAAGACCGTGATCCTGCAATTCCAAATAGAAATTGCCTTGTCCGAAGATTTCGTTTAATAACAGGGCGTGCTTTTTCGCGCCGCTTGTATCGCCGCTTAAAATGTGCTTGGGAATATAACCGCTGAGGCAGGCGGAGAGGGCGATGAGACCTTCATGGTGCTCGCCAAGCAGCTCGATATCGGCGCGCGGCTTGGAATAAAAGCCTTCGGTGAACGCTTGTGAGACGATTTTGATGAGGTTTTCGTAGCCGGTGCGGTTTTTGCACAGCAGCACCAAATGGGAATAATTGCCGTCTTCGTTTTTTTGTTTATCAAAACGCGAGCCGGGTGCGACATAAATTTCACAGCCGATGATCGGTTTGACGCCGGCCGCTTTGCAGGCACGGTAAAAATCGACTGCGCCGTACATCACGCCGTGATCGGTGATGGCGCAAGCGGAGCCGCCGGCGTTTTTGACGGCGGCCGGAATTTCGGTTATGCGGCAGGCGCCGTCAAGGAGGCTATATTCGCTGTGCAAGTGCAGATGGACGAAATTTGTCATGAGCCGACCTCTTTTCTTTTCAGTTGCGAAGCCGCCTGCGGCGGCGAGCCTGTTCGAGGTTTGCAAAACCTCGGAAGTTCCCGGCAGGAAACGCGTTTGGCGGCTATGCCGCCTGGAATGCGCCGCCAAGGGCGGCGAAAAAAGCACACGGAGTGTGCTGTCCCGACAGGGACAAACTTTCTGCGAAGCGGAAAGTTTCAAAAGGATTTAATTTTGTTTCAGCGAAGCCGCCATTGCGGCGAGCTGAATCGAGGTTTGCAAAACCTCGAGCTTCCCGAAAGGGAAACGGATTGTCACTTTTTGCGTCGTGCAAAAAGTAACCAAAAAGCACGCTCGGACGTGCAAAAAGTTGCCGGTGGCAAGTTTTTGTGCGTCGGAGACCG
>URCT01000090.1 GCA_900546385.1 uncultured Eubacteriales bacterium
CGGTGTTTGTCTTCTCGGGCGGCGATGCCTCTGCCTTGGGCAAAGGTCCAGGCCTTATGTTCGTCACCTTGCCGAAGGTGTTTGAAAGCATGGGCATGGCAGGCACGATCATGGGCATCGCGTTCTTTATCATGGTGCTGTTTGCGGCGCTGACCTCTTCGATTTCCTTAATGGAAACGGTGGTGTCGATCGTCTGCGATAAATTCAAGATGAAACGCATTCCGGCCTGCCTTGTCGTTCTGGGCTTCTCGATCGTTCTCGGCTTTCTGTCCTCGACCGGCTACGGACTTCTCGGCTTTGTCAAAATCATCGGTATGCAGTTCCTTGATTTCTTCGATTTCATCACCAACAGCGTTCTCATGCCGATCGTGGCGCTTTGCACCTGTGTTTTCGTTGGCTACTTCATTAAGCCGCAGGCGATTATTTCCGAGGTTGAGTGTAACGGCGTCAAGTTCAAGCGCAAGAAGATGTTTGCTGTGATCATCAAATACGTTGCGCCGATCTGCATCGTGCTGATTCTCATTTCTTCGGTGCTTGACGCGTTCGGCATTTTCAAGCTGTAAGTCATAAAAACTACTGCGAAAGCGGTCTGCGCAGACAGACCGCTTTTTGTATATGAGGTTCGTGTAAAATGAAAAAAATCGTTTTCGCTTTTGCCGCCGTATGTCTTTCGCTTTCGCTTTTGACCGGCTGTGCCGGAAACGGCCGGAAAACCCCGCTTGGCGGGCCGCGATCGGCTGTTTCGGACGATACGCCGGAAAATCAACCGGAAAATCTGCCGACAACCTTTCCCGAAAATCCATCCGGAAATCTGCCGGAAAACCCGGCGAACCCGGCACTTTCGGAAGCTTCGCCGCAGACGCTGACCTTCACAAACGACTCCCAATCCCTGCGGCTCGATTTGACAGAGGACAGCGTGACGCTTTCCGGAGATCCGCAGGTCGATGGCGTGGCGTATCTCATGTTGGACTTTCCCGACACCGATATCGACCCGGTCACCGGCGCGTGTACGGAAGGGACGGTTTTGCTTACCGCCGCGCTGCCCGAAACGGCTGATTCACTCACGGTGAATATTTTCGGCGGTGCGGAGGAATATGGGCAATACGAAAGCCTATTGCTCGATTTTGTCCGCATTGAAAAACAAAACGGTGTGTGGTGCTTTGTGCCGTCGCCGGTTTTGGCGGAAAATGAGCGGCTGTTTGCTTTGCAGAAGAACCCGGAGGATTTTCTTTCGAGCGACGAGCGAATCCAATCGGACAACGAGGAGATCCGCCAAACGTCACTGACCCTCACGGCGGAGTGCGTGACTGACCGCGAAAAGGCACGGGTACTGCACGATTGGGTGGCCGAAAATGTGTATTACGATATGGATGCCTATGTTTCGGGAAGCTATGAAAACTTAGACGCGGTAAACGTACTGCATTTGAAAAAAGGCGTGTGTGAAGGATATGCCAACCTCTATGCGGCACTTTTGCGGAGCATCGGAATTCCCTGCCGCAAGCAGGGCGGCCTTGCGCTCGGCATCAGCACGGCGCGTGTTTGGGACGAAACGTCGCTGGCGCAGACCACGCCCAACCATGCCTGGAACGAGGTGTATATCGATGGACGATGGCTGCTTGTCGACACCACCTGGGACAGCACCAACACCTACCAAAACGGGCAGTATTTGCCGGGAAGCACGATTGGTCATTTGTATTTTGACAGCACCATGGCGTTTTTTTCGTTAAGCCACCGCATGATGGAGAGTTGAGAATTGACAATTGAAAGTTGAAAATTAGGGAGACGGAATTTCCGGAGAGGGCAGAACGGCCTTTGCGGAATGTTGCGCAACCGTGCGCGGCAAGCAATATTTACTGCTATGGCTGCGTCAGCAGTTTGCCTTCCCTGTGTAAGGGAAGGTGGCGCGCGAAGCGTGCCGGAAGGGTTGCCGCCTATAAATACAAGCCGTAACAACAGACTAAACCACCCGGTTTGCCGTGATGCAAACCGGGTGGTTGTCATTTGTTGTTTTATTCGGCCTCGCACCGATAGAGCGGCTCTTCGGTATTGACGAGGGCTGCCACGAAATCGACTTCTCCGTTTTTGTCGAAGTTTAAGCATACCTTGGCGTATTTGGCAAGGCAGGTTTCGCCGGATGCGGTCGTGCCGGTGGCTTTGGCTTCGGCCAAATCGCTTGCCCAAAGCATGGCAAAGCTGCCCCAACGGAGATTTTTCGGCGTTGCCGCACCGGGAATGGTTATTTTCAAAAGGGAAGCGTTTTTGATGGAAACCGAAAGCGTTTCGGCTTGGCCGTCCTGGATGGCCTGCACGCCGGCTTGGTCGGTCGGAAGCTTGGTGACGGTCATGGTTTCTGCCTCGGTATCGATCGCAAGAACCCAGTATAAACCGGCTTCGTCGGTGACCTCTGCGACTTTTGTGTTCTTGGCATCGTAAATTCTCCAATCAGCGGAGATTTTGACGATATCGCCGCTCGTATAGGGCGTAAGTGCGTCCGGATTAGCAGCAACGTTGTTTCCGCGAAGCGTTTCTTCCGATTGGGAATAAGGGTTATAGACGGTGTACTCGTAATAATACTGGCGTCCATTTTGGTCGCATATCGGCTCGGCATACCGAATGATGCGGTAGTAGTCGCAAGGCTCTGCGGGGAGATTACACCGATACGATGGCTCATAGGAATCGATAAGAGCCGTCACGAAATGGGCGTTCCCGTCTGCATCAAAGTTGATGTAAACTTTGGGATATTTGGCATAACAGGTTCTTATCTTATCGGGCGAGTCGAGGGTGAAATAAGATTTGGTGCTGTTTTTCATCAGGTCGTGTATATCAAGGTTGAAGATACTGCTAAAACGAAGATTGTGCGGCGATGTCTCGCCAAAGGTTCGAATTTTCGAAAATGAAGCGTTTTTGACGGAGACCGAAAGCGTTTCGGCTTGACCGTTCTGGATGGCCTGCACGCCGACTTCGTCGGTCGGAAGCTTGGCGACGGTCATGGTTTCTGCGTCGATATCGGTTGCAAGAACCCAATACAAACCGGCTTCGTCGGTCAATACCGCTGTTTTGGTGTTTTGGACATCATTGATTTTTCTGTCGTCGGTTATCTTGACGATATCGCCGATTGCATAGGGGACAAGCGCGTCCCAGCTGTCGGCAACGCTGTTTCCGTCAAGAAACTCTTGGGATCCGCTGTACGGATTGCAGACGGTGTACTGCGCATACCACTGCTTGTTTTTGTCGCGTGCCGGATCGACATCAGTGACGATCCGATAGCAGTCGCTGACGGCGAGAATGTGCTTGGTGAAGTCGTTGTCGATGCTGTCGAAGTCGTCTCTACTGTATTTTTCGTCTAATTTTGCGGCCGCATACAAAGAGTCTTCTCTTGTGTTGCCGTAGTAATACACGCCGTCGAGCTTGACATAGGAACGCAAGACAAACATGGTCTGATAGGCCTCACGCGTGTCCGGCAGGCCTCTTAACACGGCGATGGTGTCATTCTCCCAAAGCGTGCTGCCGATGGAAACATTGCCGTCAGTTTTTTTGTACAGCACCTTGTGAACCGTGTCATAGCCGTTTTCGGCGGCATCCGCAAAGGTCAATTCTGTGCCGACATCCTCCGCACGTGCCACAAGAATGCCGCATTCGGCATTTTCTCGGTCGGCAAGGGCAAAGCCTCTTGTCAGGGCGCGAAAGCCTAAGCCATACGGTTCTTCGAGCAGCCAAGAGACATCGTCGAGTTGGGGTACGAGACTGTCGGCGGCAGCGTAAACAGCACCGGTAAACGCAAAGACCGCACTTGCGGCGACAGCCAAAAGTCGTTTTGTAAACTTCATGGGAATCTCCTTCGACTTGTAGTCTTTTTCTTTGTTTCTGCATATATTAACATTTTAAGAATATCACACAGGTAAGAAAAAAAGACTATTTAATTGTTAACTATAAGTAAATATAACATCGCAAACAACGCCTGATATTCGATATACAATAAAAGGAAACACCCGAACCGTATATACGATTCGGGTATCTGACGGACGTTCCGTCGGGGGAAAAAGAAAAGAAAAAGGAGTATGAATAAGCGTACACAATCAGAAATTGTAATTGGGAGCGACCGGCTTTCCGGTTTTGGCGGATTCCACGATGGCAAGGCAGCAGGCAATGGTTTTGGCGCCCTGCACGCCGTCCATGGCAACCGGCTCGTCATTTTCGATGGTTTTGGCAAACACTTCGAATTCCAGACCGGCATTGTGGTTTTTGATCTCGATCGGAATGGTCTGCGGTTCGGCGAGATCCACGCCGTCTTTGTCCACAACGTATAACGTCATGTGATCCGAGGTGTTATCGCACAAAATCGTGCCTTTGGTGCCGAAAAGCTGCGTGCGCATGGTATACGGACGCTTGCAGCCGGTCGAAACAAAGACCTTGCCGATGATGCCGTTCGGGAATTTCAACACCGAGATGGTGGCATCGTCATAGGAAACTTCCGGCAGCAGCTTGTGTGCGCCGTAGGCAAAGACCTCTAACGGATCGCCTGCATACCAACGTAACAGATCGACCGCATGGCAGCCGCCGCCGACAACGCCGTGCCGGTTCGGATCCTTGCGCCACGCGTGCAACAGCTTTGCATAGTCGTGCGCATATTCGGATTCTACGTAATACAATTCGCCGATGGTGCCGGCGTCGATGATTTCTTTTGCCTTGACAAACGCCGGTGTAAAGCGGCAGATTTGTCCGACCATGAATTTCTGCTGCGGATGCTTGCGCGCGCAGGCAACAATGGCTTCCATGTCCTCGCGGTTCAAGGCAAGCGGCTTTTCGCACATCACGTGCTTGCCGGCATCGAGAAAGGCGGTGCTGATTTCGCGATGCACTTGGTCGGGCGTGGCGACGATGACGGCGTCAAGCTCCGGATCGTTTAAGAAAGCGTGATAGTCGGCAAAGCGGCGTTCTTCGGGAATGCCAAGCTCATCACTGACGGTTTTTAAGGTTTCGGGATTCGTGTCGCAGACGGCGCGCACCTCGGCACCGTGTTCGAGAACTGCCTCCAAATGCAGCTTTCCCATTCCGGGCGAAATGCCGATTATGGCGACGCGAAGCGGTTTCTTTTCAGACATTTTACGACCTCCAATAGCAGAAGAAAATGATATGTTTTTGCAGGGAATTTTACAGAACGGATACGCCGATGAGTGCGGCGCACATTAAAATGCAGCCGACAACGTTTTTGGCCGTCAGCTTTTCTTTTAAGAAGAGCCACGACAAGATCACGCTGACAAGCAGCACACCCGTGTTGTCAAAGGTGTATAACACCGTCACATTGCCGACCATGGCGATCAGTCGCACCATAAAGCTGACGGCACACGCGGAAACAAAGGCACAAGAGGCTAAATAAAAGCCGGATTTTTTGGTTTGCCGGAAGGTTTTTCCGAAGCTGCCGCGTTTTTGATACAATACATATAGTGCCGAGAATAACATCGAGCCGAAAAAGGTCACACAAACCATTTCGTTCTTTAAGTCCTCGCCGGTAAGCTGTTGTTGGGCATTTAAGAGCGACCCATACGCGCCGTTGCAAAGCGCAAGGCCGGTGCAGGCAAGGTAGAAAACGCGCTTATCGGTGTAGGCCTCCACGCCCTTTTGGCTGACAAGATACACGCCGATGAGCACCGCCGCCACCGAAAGCAGCTTGCCGATGCTTGGATATTCCCCGAAAAAGGTGGCTGTGCCGGTCGGAATCAGAATGCCGCCGGCGATCATGAACACCATGAGCACCGAATACGGCCCGGTTTTGGAAGCCGTGACAAGACTCACATTGTACAGAAACAGCATGATGGCGTTGCAGATGCCGAGGATGACTGTAAGCGCATTCCATTCGAAGGAAAAGCCTGCAAGCGCAAAGGACATAAGCGCCGCCGCAAGGCCGTTGCACACAGTGAGCACAGACGCGCCGTCGCCGGCCGAACCCGGATAGTGTTCCGCGTATTTGCGGCCCAAAAAGGATTGGAAGGTATATAAAACGATTTCGATAATCAAAAAGAAAATAACCGCCGCGTCCACAAGCATTCCTCCTGCGCGGTTTTATTGTCTGTATTGTAACGAAAAATGCGCGAAATTGCAAGGCAGTATTGATAACAAAACCTGTATTATCGATAATTTTCAAAAAAGTGCTTGTCAAATGCAAACAGCCGTGTTATAATGAAAGCACCAAAACGAAAACCGGAACAAATGCCGCAAAAACAGTTGTTTCCGGAACTGTCGCACAGAAAGGACGGTGTGAGAACCGATGCCTTCCTTAGAAGAATTGATCGAGGATTTTTATCAAATTTCCGGTATCCGCTTGGATATTGTCGACAGCCGCTTTCGCACGGTGCTTGTGGAATCGGGCGGTTCGCTGCAAGAGTTTTGTACGCTTGTGCATACGTCGGAGAACTGCCTAAAAACGTGTCTTGCGTCCGACAAAAAAGCGTTTCTTGCCGCGGAAAAGAGCGGAAAAACCCATGTGTACACCTGTCCGTTCGGCATTACCGAGGTGATGGTGCCGATTCGGGACGGCATGAAGATCGAAGGATATTTTTTCGTGTCGTTCGGAACGCGCGAAAACGAACGGGCAAACGCTGCCCGAAAGGCGTGCGCGGCGGTCGGCTGTCCGGAGGAAAAATGTTTGGCGGCTTTGCGGACTATGCCGCAGTACAACGAAAAGACGCTGAAAGCGAATTTGGATTTTGTGGAGCTGCTTGCACAGCATATCGGAGGACACCATCTGCTTGAAACGGCAAAGCCGACCACGGGTGAGTTAATCAAACGCTGTATCGACAATGCCGACCGCAAGATCACGCTTGCGGAGCTTGGCAAAACGCTGCATCGCAGCACCGTCACGCTCACGCAGTGCTTCCGCAAGGAGTTCGGGATGTCGATCATGGACTATGTCGCCGAGCGGCGGTTAGAAAACGCGTGCCGGATGCTTGCCGAAACGACCGATACCGTCGAAGAGGTCGCCTTTCGGTGCGGCTACGGCAGTGCGGAGTATTTTTCGCGCTGTTTTACAAAGGTGTATGGCATTCCGCCGCGGCTTTGGGCGAAGCGTGCGCGGCAGCCGCGTCGGGAGCTGCATGAAACCGACAAGACCGATTAAAGCCGAAAAAGCCGCTCCGGTGAATTTTCACCGGAGCGGCTTTGCTTGTGTGTTATTGCTTGTATTTGGGATGAACAACCCTTCCGACGCACTTCGCGTGCCACCTTCCCTTGCACAGGAAGTGGCTGCCGCCGCATTACTATCAGCGCACAAAGCTTCCGTTGAAACCCGTCTCCCTAATTTTCAACTTTCAATTTTCAATTGTCAATTCTCAATTCTCAATTCTCAATTCTCTCCGCGCGCGTTACCGAGCAAGCGTGTTCGCCGGAGGCCTTGTAAATGTCGCCGATGACCTTCAACACCGGCAGTGCGTCCTCTAAGGTGCAATAGTAGTCATTGCCTCCGTCAAGCGCATGGTAGAACCGCTTCATCATCATAGCGTGACCGTTGCCCCAAACGAGCTTTCCGAGTGCCATTTGGTCGGAATCATCCACCACAACCTCATAGCCCTTGCCGCAGTCCTTGTACAGCTTGTTGTCTTGTAAGAGCAGCTTTCCTTTTTCGAGATAAACTTCGATTAACACCGATGCGTCCGTCACGTTGCAGTTGGTGGCATAGAAAATGGCGGTTCTGCCGTTTGCATAGGTGATGGTCGCTTCGGCCGTGTCTTCTTCTTCAATGATGTCCGCATTTTTGCGCAAGGAGGCCGTTCCTAAGGTGTGGTCAATCTTGCCGCCGAGATAGTAAAGCATATCAAGCGTGTGGATCGATTGGTTCATGAGAACACCGCCGCCTTCGGTGGCAAAACGGCCTCTCCACGGGCTTTCGGTGTAATATGCGCCCGAACGGTTCCAAGTCATGAACGCACGCGCACCCAAAAAGGCGCCAAGCTCACCGGAATCGACGATGGTTTTGGCGGTGAGATTGGTCGGAATCACGCGGTTTTGGAAGGAAACGCAGACGTGCCGTCCGGTCTGTTTTTCAACGTTTAAGATTTCAAGACCTTCCTCATAGTTCAAGGCCGCCGGCTTTTCGAGGTAGACGTCCGCACCGGCAAGCATACTGTCGATGGCCATGGGCTTGTGCAGGAAATGCGGCGTGCAGACGTGCACAACCTCCGGCTTCACTTCGGCAAGCATGGTTTTGTAGTCGGTGTAGGTGCGTACCGGATAAGGAATCTCCGCAGCGGTTTTGACGAGCTTTGCGGTATCGACATCGCAGATGGCGGCAATAGAGGCAAAATCGCTTTGGACAAGAGCGGCCGTGTGAACGGCGCCAATCGCGCCGAGTCCGATAATAACAGCTTTTTTCATGATGCATCATCCTTTATTGTGTAGGTAGAGCTGCCGTGTTTCTTGCGGCAAAGGGATACGCTTTCGAATTCTGTCCCATTATAACGCAACCGATGGCAAAAGTCAATAGGCGTTTTGTGACATATTTTCTCGCGTGCGGTGCTGAAAATCGGCGTTTACGACAGCGTATTTCCGGCACTTTTTTTGGATAAACGCAGCTTCCGGAAAAATTCCGATAACAGCCCGGCGCACTCTTTCTCCAGAACGCCGCCGGTAACGACCGGCTTGTGATTGTAGCCGATGGCGTTGAAATCGGCGATACTGCCGAACGAACCGGCTTTTTTGTCATACGCACCGAAATAGACGTGTTCGATGCGGGCGGCAATAATCGCACCGGCACACATGGGACACGGTTCAAGCGTGACATATAAGTCACAGCCGATGAGCCGCCAGCCGCCCAATTTCCGGCAGGCCGCATCAATGGCACTTAATTCGGCATGATACAGCGCATTTTTGCCGGTTTCGCGGCGATTCCGGCCACCGGCGATGATTTTTCCGTCCTTGACGATGACCGCTCCGACGGGCGTTTCGCCGTATTTGGCCGCCGTTTTGGCACGTCCCAAGGCGTGCCGCATAAAGGCTTCATGTGTTTTTGTGTCCGTCATGTCAGATCCCATACCGATACATATAAATATTAAAAAGGAACAACAGCGTATAAAACACCGTTCCGGCCGAAACAAAGGTGCTTAGCGGCACCGACGGCACGGGAAGCGTGACCTCGAGCGTCTTTTCCGGATCGGCGCGGAAAGCGGCTTCAATCCGTTCGGCTTCTTCTTGCTTTTTCGCCGTAAACAGCCGGACAAGGTACACAAAGCCCCAAACAGCTAAAACGCCTAAAACAAGATAATAGATCCAGTTTGCCGTTTCGATTGCCTCTTCGCTTGCAAACTGCGGCAGAAGCGCGGTGAACACAAAGCTGACCGTGTTGTTAAGGGCGTGTAACAGGATGCCCGTGCGGACGCTTCCCGAAACTTCATAAACAGCGGCAAACACCAAACCCGAAGCAAGCGCATAGGCAAGCTGTGCCGGGCTTCCGTGTGCAAGGCCGAACAGCAGTGCGCTTGCCACGGCGGCATAGCCAAAGCCATACCGGCGAAGCGAGCCGAAAATCACGCCGCGAAAGACGAATTCCTCCACAAACGGCGTGAACACGCACAGCGAAAGGAATGAAACGACCAGGTCGCTTGCGGTCATGCGGACAGTTTCCTCGGCCGCAAATCCGGCAAAAAAGTCGGGAAAAATCCATCCGCCGACGGCGTTGCAAAGCAAGCTTGCCGCCATGGCCGCGAGTGCCTGCAAGGCGAACAGTGCCGGAAGATGCTTGATTTTTTTGCCGCCGCACACCGGAAAGGCCATGTCAAACGGCGCGTGTTTGATATATTTTGCATACAGCGCGAACGGCAGATAAAAGGCGGCAAGTTCGACTGCCATCGCGAAAAACGTGCTCCAAGCGGTTGAAGCGGCAAGCGTTTCAAACCATAGATTTGCGCTGCTCGGTGACATGGAAAACAAGACTGTGAGCAGGTGTACGGTGCACAGCTTGACAAGCGGTCTTAGCAAAGCCGCGCCTGCGGTTAGAGCCACCGTGAGTGCCATCACGCAAAATAACAGCCCGGCAAGAGCCGAGGTTTCGCGGCGCGCCTGCTTGCGGAAATATCGTTTATGCGGATCTTGCAAAGGTTCTGCATTTGGGATGTTTTGGAACGAATCGGTCACGCTTTCACCTCCGTATTGGCATGAAAAAGGGTTTACCGGATGGCCATTAAGCCGCCGAGCGATAAGAGTGTAATGATGACACCGGCGACAAACACGCCGCAGGCGATCGAAACAAAGGCTTTTTTGAAGGGCATATCGAGAAGAGCCGCGATTACGCTTCCGGAATAGGCACCCGTACCGGGCAGCGGCACGGCGACAAACAGAAACAGGCCGATGATTTTGTATTTGGTGACCTTTTCGGATTTTTTCATCATTTTGGCTTCAAAGCGATCGATAAAGCCGGAAAAGAGCTTGGTTTTGCGAAGTGCGGAAAAGAGCGGCCGTGTGAGAAAATAGACAACCGGGATGGGAAGCAGATTGGCGGCGAAGGAGAGAAGAAATGCCTGATACCAGGGCATATCAAGAGCTAAGATGCCGAACGGGATTGCGCCGCGCAGTTCGATAAACGGGAAAACTGACACGAAGAACAAAGCCCAATGCTTTCCGGCGCCGCTGAAAAATTCAAATAACTGTTCGATCATGAAATGATTCCTTTCGATTGAGGGGCTATGGGCGGCCAAAGGCCACATTACCACATTTTCTATATGTATTATAAACAATCCTGTTTCGGATGTCAAGTGTTTTGTGCGAAGGTGCCTGGGGG
>URCT01000091.1 GCA_900546385.1 uncultured Eubacteriales bacterium
GGCGGTCTCCGACGCACAAAAACTTGCCACCGGCAACTTTTTGTGCGTCCGAGCAGCATTTTTCCTGCTTTTTGTAAAACACAAAAAGCAGGGCAAAAAAACTTCCCTTTCGGGAAGTTTTTTTACCTGCATCCGCTGCACAGACAATTCAGGCATAACATCGTCGTACACAAGTCACCACAGGAACAGCCGACACAATCCGTATCCGTCTGCGCAGAAGGATTCCACGAGCCATAGGAAACGTTCGCAGCCCGGTCACGCGCCGCACGGTATTCCATATTTCCCGGCGCCATGGCGCAGGCACGCTCCAAACAGGCTCTGCCGTCAAACGGCCGCCCGGTCGCCATGAGCACAACGCCGTACAGAAAATTCCACTCCGCACCGCGGTCATCGTTCGGAATCGCCTGCAGCCGCGCTTCCGCCGCCGCATAACCTCCGGCGTTGATGCAGTTGCGGACATACACATAATCCGCCGCATGGGTGCCTTGATAAGAGGCATTGCCGTAGGTCTGCGAACCGTAGCGTTGTGAACCACACCCGGACGTTTTCGCACCGGAGGCACGCATTTTCTGAATCTCGTCATAGGCGGCATTGATCTCCTGCATTTTTTCGTTTGCAAGCTCCGCAAGGTCACTGCCGGCATACTTGTCGGGATGGTATTTTTTGGCAAGCTCTCTGTAAGCCTTTTTGATTTCTTCGTCGGTTGCGTTTTCCGAAACGCCTAAGACGCTGTAAGGATTCTTATTGGAATTCAATGCGTTTCTCCTTTTTTCTTCCTGTTCGCCAGATCTTCCGTGGTTTTGTACATTCCTTCAAAAACAATATGATACAGCAGCGTGCGGATATCCGTATCTTCAAAATCCATTAAATCAAACGCGTTTCCGATCGAAACAAGCTCGTTTTTCATGGTATCGGCGATCGCTTTTCGGTCGCTCTCCGACAACTCTGTACCGTAAAGCCGCACAAACGGGTTATACGTGCCGCATTTTCGGTCTTTTTCAAAATCATCCAGCGCGTCGGCCGCATAGATCCACCGTCCCACATGGCTTCCGACGTTTCGCGCCAACAGCTTTTGCTCTCCCTCCAAGCCGAAGGAAAAGCATTCAGCACATACCACACCGAAGAGATCAGCCGGCTTGTCAAAGGAATCGCTCGGCTCCGCTTCATACGCCGAAAGCTGGGTCAACTGTTGCTGCACAAGGGCACGCAGTCCCTCAAGTCCGGCTTTTTTTCGAAAATGCGCCGCAAAGGGCTGTGCCATCCGATAAAGCATTCGTTTTGCACCGCGCGTGTCAGCCACATCATCGGCCACCTTGCCGTAAACAAGCAGTGCCGATACACGTGCGCTGTACGCAAGCACCGCATTTTGCCGCAGCATCGGGTGCCTTTTGAACGGATGCAGAAAGCACCGTTCGGGCTGTATTTCCGGCTTTGTCTTTTCCAAAGCCATGCGCACAAGTGCCAAAAACACACCGTCATACGACAGTGTGACGCGCGAACAAAAGCCGGTGCAGCGTCCCATGCTCTTGCAAAGGCCGCAGTATACGGCGCGATACAGCACATGATGCTTTAATTTTAGCTCTGGCGGATATTCTCTCACATAGCCGAACATATTTCAAAGCCTTTCACAACGTCGTTTCGCCGGTTTTATGCTCCGCCCGTTCGGGAATGCTCCCGCGTTCGGCAAGCTTTTCGGCAAACATGGCACAAACGGTTGCCGTCGGCAGAGAATACCGCACCTCTTGGCGCACATACGGAATGTGCACGATGGCATCCGCCGCTTCCATGAAACAAGGCGAAATGCCGCGTTTTTCACCGCCGATAAACAGCACAAACGGCGCACGCGGCGAAAAGGCTGCTAACGGCTGGGAGTTTTTCACTAAAGCCGAACACACGATTTGCACGCCGTGCGCGCGGATTTCTTCCACCGTTTGCGCATCCTCGGACGGCAGGAACGCCATGTCGCACCGTTCGCTTGCACCGGCCGACGCACGCGCCATCACACCTGCCGCGTTTGTCCAATCCCGTTTGGGAAGCAAAAAGCCCTTACAACCCATGGCGTACAGCACGCGCACGGCATAGCCGAGATTAAACGGATCCTCGATGCCGTCGAGGCACACGAAATAATCGCCGTCCCGAACGGTTTCCAACAGCTCGGAAAGCGTGCTGTAGGTGCGTTCAGATGCAAAGGCGATCACACCGCCATGGGTATGTCCGGCGTGTTCTCCGGCAGATTCGCGCACCAAGGCATCGATTTTCTCCCGTTCGGCAAGAACGGTCGGAATCTGATTTTGCTTCAAATAGGCCAAAAGCGCGAGAAGCTTTCGGTCGCGCTTTTCCTTTTTATTTTTATCAACAAGGACGGTTTTTATCACGCGCTTTTTGCCTTCAACAGCCGCGCGCACCGACAGCTCACCTTCTAACAGCGTAAGGCCGTCAAAATCTTTGGGCACTCGGCGTTCCGTCTTTTCCGCCATGCTCATGCGGCCGTGTCCGCCGCAGCAGCCGGCGTTTCGGGCGTTTGCACGGTATCGGTGCTTTCGGCGATCTGACCGCCGGCAAACGTGCCGACATACGGTGCTTTGCCGTTGCCGAAATCATAGGTGCCGTTTCCTTCCATCACATCGTTGACCCAAGCGCCGTCGTAGCTTTGGCCGGAGGCCCAGATATACTTGCCGCTGCCGTTGCGTTTGCCGCCGAGATAATCGCCGACGTAGGTATCGCCGTTGGAAAAAGCAAACTTATTCTTTCCGGTATAGACCATGCCGTTTTCGAGCGTGACGGTGATTTCCGCCGAACCGGTACGCTTATCGTCCGCAAACGCGCCATAGTAATACGAGCCGTCTGGATAATGTTCCTCGCCGACGCCGTTACGCTTGCCGTCCTTCCATTCGCCGTAGTAGTATGAACCGTCGGCAAAAACGTATTTGCCCTTGCCGTCGGGTTTGCCGTCAACGACGCTTCCGGTATAGGTCGCGCCGGAGGCGGCCGTAAAGACGGCCTCGCCGGTCAGCTTATCCGCCGTGAAATCGCCCGCATAGGTGTCGCCGTTCTTATAGGTGATGGTGCCTTTGCCCTCTCGGACAATGCCCTTTAAGCTGCCTTCGAACACGTCGCCCGTGCTGTAAACGATTTTGCCTTGTGCCGAATCGGCCTCCTTGGTCAGCTTTCCGCTAATGCCGTCGGCGTAATGCACCGAGCCGTCCACCGGCTGTCCGTTTTTGACGTGTCCGGAGAATTTCACACCGTCTTTGGAAATATAGCGATAGCCGCTTGCCAAAAGAATCACGCCGACGAGGGCGATGATGGCAAGAGCCGCCGCAAGCGTCAGTGCAAGCGGACTTGTTCTTCTCTTTCTTCTGCGCACGGTGCGCGTAGGCTGTCCCTGCATGGTTTCAAACTCCTTTATGTGTTGATTGATTGAATCGATTGAATCAATGCGTGGATATCCGCATCATTCGGTTTCTTCTGGGGTTTCGGTGTTTTCAGATGTTTCCGTATTTTCGGGAACGGCTTCGTTTTCGCCCGTTTCATCCGTTTGATCGGTTTCATCCGTTTGATCGGCTTCGGCGGCTGCGGCAGCTTCTTCGGCGCGGCGTTTTTCCTCGTCTTCATTCAGCTTTTCCTGTTCGTCAAGCAGCGAATCGTCGCGTCCGTTGACGCCGTAGGCGTGCTTGTTGGAATCGCCGTTCATAAGAGAATTCGTCCAATTGCCGAAAAAGCGAATAACGCCCGTTGCGGCAAACGCGGTAGCAAGCAAAAGAAGGACGATGGCTGCGGTCTTGGCAAGCGGCAGGCGTTCCTTATAATGCTTTTCAAAGCTTTTGGAGCGTTTTTCTTCCGGAAGATAGTAGGAAAGCTCCGCCTTTTCGGCAAAGAGCAGCTCCGTGTCGTTTAAGTCGGGCGTCTGCGGCGTGCAGACGGTCACGGCACGTGCAAGCGGTGAGCCGCCCCGAACGAACGTCCGAACAAGAAACGACAGAGCCGCACCGGTGTAGCCGAGCTGTTTCAACGTTTTGGCTTTCTCCGGCGCATCGGCATCCGCTTTAATCAAGCGGCCGACAAAGCCGGAAAGCACGCGCTGCACGGCGAACGAATACACGGCCGCCGCAAGAATGGCCGCAAAAATCGTCCAGACAAACATGGTAAGCGTGGATTCCGTCATAACCGTCTCACTCCTTTGCACAAAGCCGTTTTCCGGCAGCTGTTTCGGCTAATTTTTGAATTCATCGAAAATATCATCGCCGCATAACTGTTTTAACAGCGTTTCCAAATCCTCGTTATTGTAATATTCGATCTCCAAGCGTCCGGCGCCTTTCTTACGTCCCGAAGCCGCGATCACGGCTTTGCGGCCGAGCTTGCCGGTGACCTTTTCCTGCAATTTGTCCATGTAGATTTTGAATTCTGCCTTAGCGGTGCGCTTTTCCTCTTGGACATTGCCTCTTTCGCGGCGCGTGAGCAGGTTTTTGACGTATTTTTCGGTATCACGCACCGAAAGCTGTTTGGCAAGCACCACGTCAAGCGCCTCGTTGATGGCTTCCTCGCTGCCGAGCGGCAGAAGGGTGCGTGCGTGACCCGAGGTGATATCGCCGCTCGCCAAAAAGTCGAGCACATTGGCAGGCAGACTGAGAAGCCGCAGAGAATTGGTCAGATTCGGCCGGGAAATGCCGACGATTTTGGCGGTTTCCTCTTGGGTAAGACCGAATTCGTCGATTAAGCGTTTGAGACCGCGTGCCACTTCGACCGGGTTCAGATCCTCACGCTGGAGGTTCTCAACGAGCATGATGGCACTTGCTTCGGTGTCATTTAGCTCCTTGACCACCACCGGCACTTCGGTAAGCCCCGCCATTTTGGACGCGCGCCACCGGCGTTCGCCCGAAATGATGCGGTATTTTCCTTTTAACAGTTCCTTGGTTTCGGCATCGTCCTCTGGACGGGCGGCACTGCGCACCACAAGCGGCTGCAAAACGCCATGCGCGGCAATGGAATCCGCGAGTGCCTGCAAAGCTCCTTCATCAAAGCTTTTGCGCGGTTGGTTGCGATCCGGCTCGATATCCGAAAGGCGCACCGAGGTAATGCTTGCCGCATCCGTCGGCGCGGACCACTCGTTAATACCGGTTTCCGTAAAAATTTTGTCCAGACCTTTGCCGAGACCTCCGAATTTTTTAGCCATGAAATATTCCTTTCTTTCGGCATCGCCTTATAGCGGCGAATGCACCGAAAATGCGTGCGCGGTTCTGTCAGAATTGGAAATACAAAAACGGGCTGTAGCTGTTACCGGCCAAAAGCGCGGTGCAAACGGCAAGAATTGCCGCAAGTGCTATGCCGCGGATCAGGCTGACGGTTCCCGTCCAAAACGCCGAGCTGTTCTCCAAGCGTGCCGCAAACCGGCCTAAGCTTTGCGAGATCGGTGCGCACAAGAGAAATGCCGCGGCAATAAAGAAGATGTTGTTCATGAATGTCACCGAAAGATCGGTGTTTATGAACGTTTCGGCTCGAAACATCGCGCCGAGATAGGAAAAGGCGCGGCCGATATCGCGGAAATAGAAAAAGACAAAGCCGATATCCACCACAAGGATCAAATAGATATGCCGGATAAAGGCCGGCAGACGTTCAAACGGCTTGCGAAACACCCGTTCAAGTGCGATGAACACGCCGTTGTACAAGCCCCAAAAGATAAAATTCCAGCTGGCACCGTGCCAAAAGCCTGTTAACAGCCACACGACAAACAGGTTCAAGAAAACGTGCCTGCGGTTTCCGCCGAGCGGAATATAGACATAGTCGCGGAAAAAGCTGCCGAGCGTCATATGCCACCGCCGCCAAAATTCCGAAACCGATTTGGAAATATACGGATAATTGAAGTTTTCCGGGAAGCGGAAGCCGAAAATTCGTCCAAGACCGATGGCCATATCGCTGTAGCCCGAAAAATCGAAGTACAATTGGACGATATACATAAGACTGCCGAGCCAAGCGGCAAGTGTCGGCAACGACGCCGGATCGGCCTCCATATACTTTTTGGCAAGCACACCGGCCGTATCCGCAAGAATCACCTTTTTGGCAAGACCGCAGATAAAACGCTGCATCCCGGCATAGGCCGACGAAACGGAATGCGCGCGTGCGCCGATCTCCTTCTGCACATCGGTATAGCGCACGATCGGTCCGGCGACAAGCTGAAAATACATGGAAAGGTACAGCAAATAGCAGGAAAAGCGCGGCTGCGCCTTGCAGTCGCCGCGATACACATCGATGACATAGGTTAGCGTCTGGAAGGTATAGAAAGAAATGCCGATGGGCAGTTCGAATTCCGGCACGGGAAGCATCGAGCCGAAAAGGGCATTGATGTTTTCCGCAAAGAAGCCCGAATACTTGAACAGCACAAACACGCCGATATCAAAAACGAGCGACGCGGCAAACGCGGCCTTGGCACGCCAGGTGCCGCGGTGCGTTTCGATGCTGCGTGCGTTTCGGAAATCGAGCCATGCCGTCAATACCAAAAGCAGCATCCATGCCGGTCTTCCCCAGGCGTAAAACACCAAGGAAAAAACAAGTAACACTGCATTTTTGACAGGCGTTGATTTGGAAAAGAAGTATAAAAGGAGATTTAACGGTAAAAATAGGTAAAGAAAGATTAAACTTGCAAAAATCATGTCAAAACCTCTGACGTATCCGTTCGGTTACAGGGGCAAATAAAATCAAAAGGAGTTCCGTTATGGACAAACGAAAATTCAACGAATCCGAAAAAAAGCAGTTCCGTGCCTATGCCGAAAGCCATGCGCCTTCCTCCGCACTCGGAAAAGATATGTGCTTTGCCTTTCTTTCGGGCGGCCTTATCTGTGTCATCGGGCAGGCGGTCGGCGATATGGCGAAAAAACTCGGCGTGAACGAGGAAAACGTCAAAAGCGTGATTCCTGCCGCGCTGATATTTCTTTCCTGCCTGCTCACCGCTTGCGGCATTTACGACAAGATTGCCGCCGTCTGCAAGGCCGGAACGCTTGTCCCGATCACAGGCTTTGCCAATGCGGTCTGCTCACCGGCCATTGACGCCAAAAGCGAAGGCTTTATTCTCGGCGTCGGTGCGAAGATGTTCACCATTGCCGGTTCGGTTATAGTATACGGAAGTGTTGTTTCCGTGATTTGGGGAATTGTTTATTTTTTCATGAACAAGTAGAGAAATTCGGTCAAGCAGTCGTTACAAAATCAATTCGTCAAGGTCGATGGCGGCACTGGAATCGAATTTATTGCGTGCATTAAGCACCTTTTCCTTGCCGCAGACCTTGCAGACCACGTGCACCGAATCGTAGTCGATAAGAACCTTTGCCGCATGACTGCCGCACTCGCCGCAGGTGATTTTCTTCTCTTTGGAAAGGCCTTCGAGCGCAAATAAAATCTCCCGGATGACGTTGGTATCCGCCGTAAGCATATCCGACTGCACTGCGGCATTTTCGTCGTCCTTGGCATCGGCCAGTAAATCCATGATGAGCGATTCGGTGCGGTCAAGCTCCTCCTCCACCTTGTCCTCATCGCCGATAAAGCAGATATCGAGTCCCGAATACGAGCAAGACAGCAAGAAAATATCCTTTTCGAAAAAGACATCTTTTGAAAGGGTATACGGGTGCGGATGAGGACACACAAGGCACGGAACCAATAAGCGCACCTTGCCGTCCTTGCTTAACGACAGCTCCAACGCGGATTTATGGCATTCGATGCATTCGAGCTTAAAGCCGCCAGCTAACATAAACATATTGACATTCGCCGAAATCACACAGCCGCAATACGGGCAGCGAAAGGCGATCTTAGTTGTTTTATCTGTATTCATCTGTTTTCTCACTTTTCTGTTTCTGTAAAGAATGCTTGCAAAAATCGGCTTGATTTTTCTTCCGGAATATGGTATGATACCGTAAGAACCCTGAAAGGACAGTGCATTATGGAAGAAAAAATCTATACCATTCCGGTCACCGAGGCCTTTGAAAAAAAAGACGGCTGTCCGTTTTGCCGGCTTCGGCGCGATTTGGAGAATACGGAACGCGATCTGATTATGGGCGCATCCATGATGGAACCGGATATCCGCATAAAAACCAACGCACGCGGCTTCTGCCGCAAGCACTATAAGAAAATGTTCGATTTGAACAACCGCCTAAGCCTTGCGCTCATGCTTGAAAGCCACTTAAAAGAGCAGGCCGACAAGGTCGCCATCAGCAAAAAGACGTTGTTTGGCAAAGAGGTTAACGCCAAGAGCATTGACGCGATGAAAGCGCTTTCCGAAAGCTGCTACATCTGCGACCGTGTGAACGAAAAATACGGTAAAATGGTGCTCACCGCCGTGCTGTTATGGCAAAAGCAGACCGAATTCCGCACACTCACCGCCGAACAGCCCTATTTTTGTCTGCCGCACGCCGCCGAATTTCTCGAAGCGGCACGCTTAAAGCTCGACAAAAAAACGTTTGCCGCGTTCGGCACGGCGTTAGATGCCGTACAGAGTGCCTATATGAGTTCGCTCACCGAGGACGTTTCGTGGTTCTGCAAGAAATTCGACTACCGCTATGAAAACGAGCCATGGAAGGGCGCCAAGGATTCGGTCGAACGCGCCATTCGCTTTCTTTCCGGCGAAGAGATCTGACAACCGCCTAAAGACTTTACAAGCCGGCCGAAAGGTCGGTTTTTTTATGCGTTTTCCGCGCCGTTGTCGGTGGTTTCGGTGTTTTCGGCGTGGTTCGTTCCGGCATCGCTTTCTAAGGCTAAGCTGTAGCACAAGGCCATGAGCGAATCGCCCAAGTGGACGTTTTCGATGATGACATTCGGATAGTTTTCAAGGCGCAGCTCGGCGTTGGAAAAATTCCAAAAGCCACGCACGCCCGATTCGGCAAGGCTTTCGGCCATGCGGTAGACCTCGGTCTTCGGCAGCGTCAAGATGGCGATATCCACGCCGTTTGTGCGGCAGAAGTCGTGAATCTCGTCGATGTGCCGGACGGTGAATTTGTCGTAGACCGTGCCGACCACCTCCGGAGAGACATCAAAAAGGCCTTTGACGGTCACGCCGCGCTTTTCGAACATCGGCGTGTTGATAAGCGCGCGGCCAAGGTTGCCGACGCCGACGATGATCGCCGAAAAACAGCGGTCAACCCCTAAAATTTTGGATATTTCACCGTACAGATATTTGACATTGTAGCCGTATCCCTGCTGGCCGAAGCCGCCGAAGCAGTTGAGATCCTGTCGGATCTGCGACGCGGTCACGTGCATACGTTCCGCAAGCTCGCTCGACGAAATCCGCATGATCCCGGCGGCAAGCAGCTCGCGCAGGTAGCGGAAATATCGCGGCAAACGCCGGATAACGGCTTTGGATATGTAGCGATCCTGATGTTCTTTCAAAGAAAAACCTCCTTATTGAAGGATAGCGGCAGGCCGTGCGTCCAAAACCGCACAACCATGCGCTTCGAGAAAAATCAAGTATTTTTTGTTAACAATACCTTCGGTAACTGCCGTCCGCTTTTCGTCCGTTTACATAATTATCAACATTTTCAACAGGGTTTTCCACAGGCTTGTGGCGTTTTTCCACCGCAAAACACGCGTTTTTCACGGGAAATGCTCCACGTTTTCCACCGATTGTTGAAAACTTCGGCGCAAGTGCGGCGGAAAATTATGTCAACGAAACCGCGGCGAAATTTTGTTTTATTGCACAAATTCGACGCGTTATTTTTGTGAAACGTGCGATTTTTTGCCGCGCCGCAGGAATTGCCGCGAACGGCAGTTACCCTTCGTCCGCACCCTGCGCAACATCCGCCGTGGCATAGGCGTTCAAGGCAAGGTTGCGGAAATTTGCCGTTTTCCCGACGAACTCATAGTAGCCTTGCGCGGCGATCATCACGCCGTTATCGCCGCAAAGCGGCAGCGGCGGCAGATACAGGGTAACGCCGTAGGCTTCGCACAGCGCGCCGAGTGCTTTGCGGATATGGCTGTTGGCCGAAACACCGCCGGCAAGCACCAGCTTTTTCGAGGTGAACTCCGGCGAGCAGAACAGCTTTTCCACGCGGTTTTCAAGTGCCTTGCAAACAGCCGCCGTAAAGGAGGCCGCCATGTCCTCGGCCGCATACGGCAGTCCCTTTTGCGAAAGTCCGTGCAAATGGTTGATGGCAGCGGTCTTCAGTCCCGAAAAGGAAAAGTCGTAGGGCGAATCCTTCACGTGCGCTTCGGGAAACGGGATGGCGTTCGGATTGCCGAGAGAGGCGAGCTTGTCCATTTTTGCGCCGCCCGGATAGGCCCCATGAGCCGAGCGACCTTGTCAAAGGCTTCACCGGCCGCATCGTCGCGCGTTGCGCCGATACAGGTATAATCGGTATAGCCTTTCACGTCTAACAGCGACGTATGGCCGCCGCTCATGACAAGCGCGGTAAACGGCGGCTCCAAAAGCGGTGCATCGATACCGTTGTAATAGGTGTAATTAGCGGCGACATGGCCGCGGATATGATGCACCGGCACAAGCGGCAGGTCATTGGCATAGGCAAGGCCTTTGGCAAAGCTCACGCCGACAAGCAGTGCGCCGATAAGGCCGGGCCGGTTGGTGACGGCAACCACGTCGATATCGGTGATTTTTTTGCCG
>URCT01000092.1 GCA_900546385.1 uncultured Eubacteriales bacterium
CCCTCGAACCCGCTTGGATCACAAGCAACCAGATCGAAGCAGCCCGTATCGCTATGACACGTTACATCAAGCGTGGCGGTCAGGTTTGGATCAAGATATTCCCCGACAAGCCTGTAACCGAAAAGCCGGCTGAAACCCGTATGGGTTCCGGTAAAGGTTCGCCCGAGTATTGGGTAGCTGTGGTAAAACCCGGCCGCGTTCTGTTCGAAATGGACGGCGTTACCGAGGATCAGGCACGCGAAGCAATGCGTCTTGCTGCTCACAAGCTTCCGCTTAAGTGTAAGTTTGTGAAAAAAGAAGATGAAATGGAGGCGTAAGCGATATGAAAATCACGGAAATCAGAGAAAAAACCTCCGAACAGCTTACCGAGCTTTTGAAGGAGCAGAAGGCAGAGCTCTTTAATCTGCGTTTTCAGCACGCAATCCATCAGCTCGACAATCCTCAGAAGATCGTCGAAACCAAAAAGACCATCGCCAAAATCTTGACGGTGCTGACCGAAAAACAGGCATAAGCGGAAAGGAGTAACTAATAATGGAAAGAAATCTCAGAAAAACCAGAGTAGGTATCGTTTCCAGCGATAAAATGGATAAAACCATTGTCGTTTCCATCAAGGACAGCGTTAAACATCCGCTTTACAAAAAGGTCATCAAGAGAACCGTGAAGTTCAAGGCGCACGACGAAAACAACGAGTGCGGCATCGGCGACAAGGTGGAAATTATGGAAACAAGACCGCTTTCCCGCGATAAGAGATGGCGTCTTGTAAGAATTATCGAAAAGGCAAAATAAAGTGTTGTATCGCAGATACAGACAAGGAGGTCACATAGCATGATTCAACAGCAATCGTTCATGAAGGTTGCCGATAACACCGGCGCCAAGGAACTTATGTGCATCCGTGTTCTCGGTGGAACGGGCCGCAGATACGCCCGTATCGGCGACGTTGTGGTTTGCTCTGTTAAAAAGGCAACACCCGGCGGCGTTGTCAAAAAAGGCGATGTTGTAAAGGCAGTGGTGGTACGCACCGTAAAGAGCCTTCGCAGAGCCGATGGCAGCTATATCCGCTTTGATGAGAACGCGGCAGTTATTATAAACGCGGACAAGAACCCGAAAGGTACCCGTATTTTCGGGCCGGTAGCAAGAGAGCTTCGTGAAAAAGAATACCTGAAGATTCTCTCCCTTGCGCCCGAAGTACTTTAAGGGAGGATTTGAACTATGGCAGAAATGAAAAAGCTCGCTGTTCGCAAGGGCGATACGGTCATCGTAGGCTCCGGCGACGATAAGGGCAAAAAAGGCAAGGTGCTTGAAGTTTCCCCGAAGGAAGGCAAAGTCATCGTTGAGGGTGTAAACATTGTCAGCAAGCACGTCCGTCCCAGAAAGCAGGGAGAAGAAGGCGGTATCGTCAAGGTCGAAGGCGCGTTCTACGCATCGAAGGTCAATCTCTACTGCGAAAAGTGCGGCAAGGGCGTCAGAGCCGGCCACAAGGTCCTCGAGGACGGCAAAAAGGTTAGAGTTTGCGCTAAATGCGGCGAAATTCTTTAATGACGGGAGGAGATAACGATGTCAAGACTCAGTGATTACTATAAGAACGAAGTAGCTCCTGCTCTCATGAAGAAATTCGAATACAAAAGCCCGATGCAGATCCCGAAGATCGAAAAGATCATCTTAAACATCGGCGCAGGAGATGCCAAGGATAACGCTAAGGTTATCGACAACATTATGGCTGATCTCGAAACCATCACCGGTCAGAAGGCTGTTCCTACTTTCGCAAGAAAGTCGGTCGCTAACTTCAAGATCCGCGAAGGTATGAAGATCGGTGCCAAGGTCACGCTTAGAGGCGAAAAGATGTACGAGTTTATGGATCGCTTCTTTAACCTCGCTCTTCCGCGCGTGCGCGACTTCAAGGGTATCAACCCCAACGCCTTTGACGGCAGAGGCAACTATTCCCTCGGTATCAAGGAACAGTTAATCTTCCCGGAAATCGAGTACGATAAAATCGAAAAGATCCGCGGTATGGATATTGTATTCGTCACCACAGCAACGAACGACGAGCACGCAAGAGAGCTTCTTACTCTCATGGGCGCTCCGTTCGCAAAGTAAGAGGGGTAGGTAAAAGAAATGGCAAAGAAGGCTATGATCTTAAAGCAGCAGAGAGCCCAGAAGTTCTCTACTCGTGAATATAACAGATGTAAAATTTGCGGCCGTCCCCATGCTTATCTTCGCAAATACGGCATCTGCCGTATCTGTTTCAGAGAGCTTGCTTATAAGGGTCAGATTCCCGGCGTGAAAAAAGCAAGCTGGTAATTCTCGAAAGATGCTTATTATTAAGTAAGGAGGTCACAATTATGCAGATTACAGATGTAATTGCGGATATGCTTACCCGTATTCGCAATGCCAATTCGTCCAAGCACGAAACGGTTGACATCCCCGCTTCCGGCGTTAAGAAGGCTATCGCTGAAATCTTACGCGAGGAAGGCTATATAAACGGTTATCAGATCATCGAAGACGGAAAACAGGGCGTTATCCGCGTCACTCTTAAGTACGGCGCTAACAAGTCCAAGGTTATTCAGGGTCTTCGCAGAGTTTCCAAACCCGGTCTTCGCATCTACACCAGCTGCGAAGATATGCCTACGGTTATGAAAGGTCTCGGCATCGCGATCATTTCTACTTCCAAGGGCATTATGACGGATAAAAAGGCAAAGGCAAACAACGTCGGCGGCGAAGTTCTCGCTTATGTTTGGTAATTGCCCGAAAAACGCATGGTTCCTGTAAGCAAACGCTTTTACAGGATAGAATGCATTACGGAAGGAGAAACATCATGTCTAGAATAGGTAGAATGCCTGTTACTGTTCCTGCCGGTGTTGACGTTAAGGTTGACGCAGAAAACTGCGTTACCGTAAAGGGTGCCAAGGGTACTCTCAGCCAGAAGTTCAATCCGAATATGAAAATTACGGTTGAAAACGGCGTGATCACGGTCGAACGTCCCGACGATGAAAAACAGAACAGAGCACTTCACGGTCTTACCCGTTCGATCATCGCAAACATGGTCGAAGGTGTGACCAACGGTTACAGCAAAAAGCTCGAAATCAACGGCGTCGGTTACCGTGCCGCAAAACAGGGCAAACAGCTCGTTCTCAATATCGGTTATTCTCACACGGTTGTCATCGATGAAACCGATGGCATCACCTTCGAGGTTCCCGATACCAACACCGTTATCGTAAACGGTCCCGATAAGCAGAAAGTCGGCCAGATCGCTTCCGAGATCCGCGGCAAACGTCCGCCGGAACCCTACCTCGGCAAGGGCATCAAGTATTCCGACGAGCATATCCGCCGCAAGGCCGGTAAAGCCGGTAAGTAATCAGAAGGGAGTGCAGTTAAATGGTATCAAGAAAAGACAGCAATTTGCAGCGTAAAAAGAGACACGCCAGAGTTCGTGCCAAGATTAGCGGTACTGCTTCCCGTCCCCGTCTTTGTGTCTACCGTTCGCTCGCCAACATCTATGCTCAGGTGATTGACGACACCACCGGAAACACCCTCGTCAGCGCGTCCAGCGTTGAAAAGGATTTCGGCGTGTACGGCGGCAATAAGGATGCGGCTAAAAAGGTCGGCGAGCTTGTCGCAAAGCGCGCAGCCGAAAAGGGTATCACCGATGTCGTATTCGACAGAGGCGGTTACATCTACCACGGACGCGTAAAGGAACTCGCAGAAGCCGCAAGAGAAGCCGGCTTGAAGTTCTAAAATAGGAGGGATAATATGGCATTCAAAATGGATCCTGCAACACTTGACCTCCAGGAAACCGTAATCGAAACACGACGCGTATCCAAGACAGTCAAGGGCGGACGCATCATGCGCTTCGCCGCAGTAGTTGTAGTAGGCGACCGCAACGGTCACGTTGGCTACGGCATCGGCAAATCCGCCGAAGTGCCGGAAGCTATCAGAAAAGCAATCGAAGACGCTAAGAAAAATATGATTGAGGTTGCAGTCAAGAACACCAGCATTCCTCATGATATCGTCGGCGAATTCGGCGCGGCAAGAGTTCTTCTTAAGCCGGCTGCCGAAGGTACCGGTATCATCGCAGGCGGTACGGTTCGTGCCGTTGTGGATATGGCGGGTATCAAGGATATCCGCGCGAAGTGCCTCAGAAGCAACAATAAGATCAATGTCGTTAAAGCAACCTTCGAAGGCTTGCGCAATCTCAGAACGGCAGAAGCTGTTGCTAAGATGAGAGGCAAGACCGTCGAAGAAATCGTAGGCTAAGGAGGAAACAGTGATGGCTAAGATTACAGTAACACTGACCAAAAGCTTGATCGGTCGCAAAAAGAACCAGATCGCCACTGCAAACTCCATGGGTTTACGCAAAATCGGTGACGTATCGGTTCAGGAAAACAATGAGGCTACCAAAGGCAAAATCAACCTCATTTGTCACCTTGTCTCAGTGAAGGAGGGCTAATCATGAAGCTTCATGAACTTTCACCCGCTCCCGGCTCGACAAAATCCGCTTGGAGAAAAGGCCGTGGTGTCGGTTCCGGCAACGGTAAGACAGCCGGCCGCGGTCATAAAGGCCAGAACGCCAGAACGGGCGGCGGCGTAAGACCGGGCTTTGAAGGCGGTCAGATTCCGCTTTACAGAAGACTTCCGAAGAGAGGCTTCACCAACAGCCTTTTCAAGAAGGAATACGCAATTATCAACCTTGAAACCTTAGATAAGCTCTTTAACGACGGCGACGCCGTTTCCATGGAAACGCTTCTTGAAAAAGGCGTTATCCGCAAGGAGTTAAACGGTTTGAAAGTCCTCGGAAGAGGCGAAATTACCAAAAAGCTGACCGTTAAAGCTGCCATCTTCTCGGCATCCGCAAAGGAGAAGATCGAAGCCGCAGGCGGAAAGGCTGAGGTGATTTAAAGTGCTGCAGACATTCAAAAACGCTTGGAAGATTCCGGAACTCCGCAAGAAGATGCTCTTCACGCTGTTCATTCTTGTTCTGTTCCGCATCGGCTCTGTCATTCCGGTTCCGTTTGTTTATGCAAACCTTGTACAGGATGCCGTAAACGGCGGTGGCTTGCAGGGATTGTTCCAGTACTTCAACATCATCTCCGGCGAAGCGTTTTCTAAGGCAACTTTATTCGCACTCTCCATCTCGCCGTATATCACGGCATCCATCGTTATCCAGCTTTTGACCATCGCCATCCCGCCGCTCGAAAGAATGGCCAAGGAAGGCGAAGAAGGCCGCAAAAAGCTCACTCAGATCACGCGCTATACAACAGTCGGTCTTGCACTCTTAACCAGTATCGGTTATTGTGCATTCCTGTATGCCTCGCATTGGGTCATTGAAGGCTACGATCACCTGTTCCATAAGCTCGTTATCATTTCCTGCTATTGCGCCGGTGCTTCCATCATCATGTGGCTCGCCGAAAAGATCAATGACCACGGAATCGGCAACGGTATTTCCATTATCCTTTTTGTCAATATCGCCGCTTCCTTCCCGTCCATGATCTCGACCGCCTGGACAAACGGCTATCTCATCTTTGCGCTGTTTGTTGTTATCACGCTTGTAATGGTTGTCTTTGTCGTTCACGTGACCAATGCGGAACGCAGACTTCCGGTGCAGTACGCTAAGCGTCAGGTCGGCAGAAAGATGTACGGCGGCCAAAGCACATTCCTGCCGATTAAGCTGAATATGTCCGGCGTTATGCCGATCATCTTCGCAAGCTCGATCGCAGCTATCCCGATGACCATTGCTTCCATCATCCCGAATTCGGGCTTTGCACGCTTCGTCAGCTCGTATTTCTCGATGTCAAGTATTCCGTATATGATCATCTATTTCGTTCTTATCATCGCGTTTGCTTACTTTTACCTTGCAATTTCCTTCAATCCGGTGGAAGTATCCAACAACCTGAAAAAGAACGGCGGCTTTATCATGGGTATCCGCCCGGGTAAGCCCACGACCGATTATATTACCAAGATTCTCGGCAGAGTCACCCTCATCGGTGCCATCTTCTTAGGCATCGTTGCTTGCTTGCCGATGCTGCTTTCGTTAAACCAGAAAATGAGCGGTCTCGCCTTCGGCGGCTCCTCGCTCTTAATCTTGGTCAGCGTTGTCATTGAAACGACGCGCGAAATCGAAGCACAAATGACCATGCGTCATTACAAAGGCTTTCTTGAATAATCCGTAAGGATTGTTTGAGAGTTCCATTGACACACAGGTTAGGAGATATTATGAATATAATATTTTTCGGTGCTCCGGGTGCCGGTAAAGGCACACAGGCTGAAATCGTCAGCAAAAAACTTGATATTCCCACCATTTCCACGGGCAATATCATCCGTGAAGCGATCAAAAACGGGACCGAAATGGGTCTTTCGGCTAAGAGCTATATCGACGCCGGAAAGCTCGTTCCCGATGAGGTCGTGATCGGAATCATCAAAGACAGACTCGATAAGGACGACTGCAAAAACGGATTTATCCTCGACGGTTTTCCGCGCACTATTCCGCAGGCGAAAGCTCTCGACGAAATGGGCGTGAAGATCGATGTCGTTCTCAATATCGAAGTGTCCGATGAAGATATCGTCAACCGCATGAGCGGCAGAAGAACCTGCCCGAAGTGCGGCAGCACGTATCACATCGAATTCAATCCCACCAAAACAGAGGGTGTATGCGATAACTGCGGCGCGGAGCTTACCGTGCGCAAGGACGATCATCCCGATGTTGTCAAAAGCAGACTTGATGTCTACCACAGCGAGACCGAGCCTTTGAAAGCATTTTATGAAGAAAAAGGCATCTTGCGCACCGTGGTCGGTCAGAAAGAGCTTAAGGATACCACCGCGCTTACCGCAAAAGCACTCGGTATCGAAGATTAGTCGAAAGACTGCATTAAGGACTGGTTTTGCATGATTAAGATCAAAAACAACCAAGAAATCGCGCTGATGCGCGAAGCAGGCAAAATCACGGCAGGCGCGTTGGAGCTTGCGGCGACTTTGGTAAAGCCGGGCGTTTCTCTGATTCATATCGATTCCGAGATTCACCGCTTTATCACGTCGCACGGCGCAACGCCTTCGTTCCTGCATTACAACGGTTTTCCTGCCAGCGCCTGCATCAGCGTCAACGATGAAGTGATTCACGGAATTCCCGGCAAACGGCTGCTCACCGAAGGCGATATCGTCAAGGTGGATGTCGGTGCCTGCTACAAGGGCTACCACGGAGACGCGGCTCGCACGCTTTTCTGCGGTGAGGTTTCCGAAGACGCTAAGCGTTTGGAACGAATCACACGTGAGAGCTTCTTTGAAGGAATCAAATATGCCGATCCGTCGCACCGTTTGGGCGATATTTCCCATGCCATCCAAGAGCACGTCGAAAACGCGGGCTTCTCGGTGGTCAAGGAATTTGTCGGTCACGGTGTCGGTGCTCATCTGCATGAAGATCCCGAGGTTCCCAATTACGGCAGAGCCGGCCGCGGCACACGCCTGTATGAGGGCATGACGCTCGCCATCGAACCGATGGTCAATTTCGGCACAGCCGAGGTTTCGGTGCTCGACAACGACTGGACGGTCGTAACGGATGACGGAATGCTTTCCGCCCATTACGAAAACTCCATTCTGATTACCGAAAACGGTCCCGAAATTCTCACGAAACTATGAGCTTTGATCGAAAACGAAAACGGAAGCTCCGCAACAGCTTTTGTGACAGTCACGGAATCGGAAGCCTTGTGCGTTCCCGCTCCGGACGGACGCGCGGCAGCGTGTTTGCCGTCGTCGCCACAGAAACGGATGCGAAAGGATGCCTGTATGCCCTCGTAAGCGACGGCAGAACACGGCCGCTTTCCCATCCGAAGCGCAAAAGCGCCGCACATCTCGAAACGCTTCTTCCGGCTGTCGGACGAACACCGTTCGGAACGGACGAAGACATCCGGTGTGCGATCGAGGCTCTTGCGGACAGCAAGAAATTTTGGAGGGATTGAAATGTCCAAAGACGACGTTATTGAATTTGAGGGCGTGGTTACGGAGGCTCTTCCGAACGCTACGTTCCTCGTAAAGCTTCCCAACGATCATGTCGTAACGGCACATATCTCCGGCAAGTTGAGAATGAATTTCATTAAGATTCTTCCGGGCGATAAGGTGACGGTCGAGGTTTCGAGCTACGACCTGACCAAGGGCAGAATCACATGGCGCGCCAAATAAGCCGACGCTTGACAAGCGCGCAAACAGGAGGATTTTAAGATGAAAGTGAAACCTTCGGTAAAAAAGATATGCGAAAAGTGCAAGATCATCAAGCGCCGCGGCGTCGTAATGGTGATCTGCGAAAATCCGAAGCATAAGCAAAGACAGGGTTAAGGAACCCATTTGCGTCACACGACGAGAAAACGAGGTGTAATAACATGGCACGTATAGCAGGTGTAGACCTTCCGAGAGAAAAACGAGTCGAAATCGGACTCACCTATATTTTCGGCATCGGACGTACCCGCTCCAATGAAATACTTGCAAAGACCGGCATCAATCCTGACACCAGAGTCAAGGATCTGTCCGAGGATGATGTTGCAAAGCTGCGTGAAGCAATCGAACACGAATACGCTGTTGAAGGCGATCTCCGCAGAGATATCGCAATGAACATCAAGCGTCTTATCGAAATCGATTCTTACAGAGGCTCCAGACATCGCAAGGGTCTTCCGGTAAGAGGTCAGCGTTCCAAAACCAACGCAAGAACCCGTAAAGGTCCGGCAAAGACCATCGCCAATAAGAAGAAGTAACCAGTATTCAACATGATTAAAGTCATGTAAGAAGGAGTGACTAACGAAAGTATGGCAAAAGTTACAACGAAAAAAGCGGTAACCAGAAAACGCCGCGAACGCAAAAATATTGAAAAAGGCTCCGCACATATCCGTTCGTCCTTTAACAACACGATCGTCACCATCACCGATACCAACGGAAACGCACTCTCTTGGGCTTCCGCCGGTGAAATGGGCTTCCGTGGTTCGAGAAAATCCACGCCGTATGCTGCTCAGACGGCTGCCGAAACGGCTGCCAAGGCTGCTATGGAGCATGGCTTGAAAACGGTTGAAGTTTTCGTTAAAGGCCCGGGTCAGGGACGTGAATCCGCCATCCGTGCGCTTCAGACCGCCGGTCTTGAAATCGTATCCATCAAGGATGTAACGCCGATTCCGCACAACGGCTGCCGTCCTCCTAAGAGAAGACGCGTATAAGCTACGGAACCTTAACCCGTTCCCAAAAGTTATTTAAGGAGGAATTAAACTCATGGCAAAATACACAGGTCCCGCTTGCAGACAGTGCCGCAGAGAAGGCGTTAAGCTGTTTGCCAAGGGCGAACGTTGCTTTACCGAAAAGTGCGCAATGAACAGACGCACCGGTGTGCCGGGTCAGCATGGCGCTGCCCGCAAAAAGGTAAGCGAATACGGCTTGCAGCTCCGTGAGGTGCAGAAAGCCAAGAGATACTATGGTATCCCCGAAAGACAGTTCAGAAACTACTTCAAGATGGCTGATGCCAAAGAGGGCATGACCGGTGAAAACCTTCTCACCCTCATCGAACGCCGTCTGGATAACGTCGTTTTCCGCATGGGCATGGGCGAAAGCCGCAGAGATGCAAGACAGCTCGTTACCCACGGTCATTTCCTTGTAAACGGCAAGAAAGCTGACATTGCTTCCATGATCCTTCGTGCAGGCGACGTCGTTACCGTTAAGGATACCAGCCGTAAATCCGATAAGATCAAATCTCTCATCGAAAACCTCGATAACCGTACCTTCCCGGCTTGGCTTGACGTTGACAAGCAGAACGTGACCGCTACGATTACGACGCTTCCTAAGAGAGAAGACATCGACTTCCCGTTTGAGGAACACTTCATCGTTGAGTGGTACTCGAAGAAAGCATAACCTTTTGAACTTGAACAAAAGTTACAGAAACGTTATTACGAGAAGGGGAGGTTTCAGGCAATGATAGAAATAGAAAGACCGAATATTACAACAGTCGAATTGAAATCCGACGGCTCCTACGGCAAATTCGTGATCGAGCCCTTGGAAAGAGGATATGGAACCACGCTTGGCAACTCACTTCGCCGTGTGCTTTTAAGCTCGCTTCCGGGCGTTGCCGCCACCAGCGTTAAGATTGACGGCGTGCTTCATGAAATCTCGGTAATCCCCAACGTTAAAGAAGATGTTCCTGAGATTATTCTCAATATCAAAGGCATTACCGCTAAGCTTCATACCGATTCTCCCAAAACCGTCATTCTCGAAGCGACGGAAGAAGGCGAGGTCAAGGCCGGCGATATCAAGTGCGATGCGGATATTGAAATTCTCAACAAGGATC
>URCT01000093.1 GCA_900546385.1 uncultured Eubacteriales bacterium
TTCCGGCAGAGCTTTGAATCGAGGTCGCAGGACGGAGTCCCGTGTGCTTTTTGGTCACTTTTTGCACAACGCAAAAAGTGACAATTCGTTCCCTTGCCGGGAGTTCCGAGGTTCTGCGAACCTCGAATCAGCCCACCCAAACAACAACTTTCCACTAACAAAATTAAATCCTTCGCCGCTTTGCGGCGACTATTGCCCTACTTTTTGTAAAACACAAAAAGTAGGACAAAAAAACGCACGTTCCCGTCGGGCGGCGGAAAACGTGCGTACACAAAGAAAGAGGAATTGGTGAAGGTAAGAGAAACGCTTATTTTAACAGCGTGCTGTTGTTGACAACCTTGTCGCTCATGAGAAACAGCACTTCGGTATCCGTGAAATCTACGTATTTTTCAAGTAAATCGCTTGCCATGTAGCGTAGGTCTACAAGCGTGATTTCGCTGTATGCACCGATGAGAAGCGGCGCAATGCTGCTGCCGTAGGAATCACGGAAAATGACAAGCTTGCGCTCCTTTTCGGCGTTCGGGTTCTTGATGACGGTGAGCGGCGTTGCACCCGAAAGAAAGACATCATACGGGTCTTTGGACGTGAGCTTCTCGGTCTCATATACACCGGTAAATTTGGCATTCTGGAAGTTGGAAACGGTGGCCTTTTCGGTGGCATCGCTCGTCAAATAGGTGAGCGTTTCGGCCGGAATATCGGAAGAAAGCGATTTGTATGCACCGGTGAAGTTTTCGACACTGTGCGCCGTAAAGGCCTTTTCATCCACCGTAAAGCCCATCAGCTCGCCAAGCTTGTTTACAACCGGGAACAGCTTTTCCTGCCGCCAATGGCGGTCGGTGTTGTAGTAATCGTCAAGCGTCAGAACCGACGCGATATCCGTCGTTTTCCATTCGTACAGAATGTCGTTCAAATCGCCGACAATCTCATCGTGGTTTAAGTAGTTTAACACTTTATCGCGCACATAATAGCTCTTTTCCGGGATGGTGACAAAGTATTTGGTGTTCTCCGGAAAATATTTTTCGGCAAGCGTGTTTAGCTTTTCGCCGTACTTGAAGACCGAATTAAAATTGACATATTCATCGGCTTCGACATACTTGTCCTCCACCCTCATCATGCCCTTTTCGTCGGCGCGTACATAGCTTTCATCCAAAGCGCGGAAATTGCCTGCAAGCGCGTCGGGAGCGACGTTGTCCATGACAAGAAGGATCGTGTTTCCGATGCTTTCCACATGAATATTGGCAGGCGAAACTTCGACACAGATCCATTTGCGCGGATTGACCTTCTCGCGGATGGCCTTCTTGGCTGCTTGGATATCCGTGCCGTCCTTGACACGTACAAGTGCAACGGAATGCGCCTGAGAGCTCATCATCGGCTCGCAGACAATGCCTTCTTCAAGCGGAAGCGTTTCGGCATCCGCACCGATAAAATAGCTCTGCTGTTCCGGCTCGATGTTCGTCACGGCAAGAAGGTCGGTGGACACGTCGTCCACGCCGGCATACACCTTGCCCATGATGTCGATGAGAGGACTGTCAATGGTCACGGTTTTGCCTTCTTTGATTTCGGCAAGAGCGAGTGTAAGAGCCGAGAAGGCTTCGTCTGCCTGCAATTTTTCAAGCAGTGTCTGCTTGCCGTCGGCAGTCTTGGCGTTTAAGGCCGCACGCGAGGCAAGCACAGCGTCGCCGCGTAAAAAGTTTTCGCGGTCAAACGAATCGGCAAAAAGCCCGGCTTTTTCGGCAAGCGTTTCCCAGTTGTCCCAAACCGTGCCTTCTTCGGTATCGGTATAGCCGAGTGCGCGCAAGAGGAAGGTCATATACATTTGGGCACCGGCGCGGGTCTCCGGGTCGAACAGCGTATCGCTTATACCGTTTGTCAAGCCGTGTTCATAGGCGTAGCCGAGATATTTGTCGGCTGTTTCCCACGCCGGCGTATCGGTGAAGGGCGTTTTGTATTCCTCTGAGCCGTATAAGGCGTCAATCTCGTTTCCGGACAGGCGGATGAGCATAACAAGCGCCTCCATACGGGTGAGCGGCTTATCCAGCTCGTAGCCGTTTTCGGTGCCTTTGAAAAGACCGAGGGTGTTTAAAACCTCTGCATTGGCCTTGGCCGTTTTGGGTTCATAGGCAAATGAGGTCAGAGCCGAGCTTGCGGCTAAGGCGGCACTGAGAGCAAGTGCGGTGAGAGTGCGTGCAGCTTTGTTCATGAGAGTCTCCTTTGTGTTTCTTGATTTTTTGACGGCATAGCGGCACTTTTTTGGTGTGCCGTATGCGATGACACCTATAAGACGCGCCGGTTCGACATTTGTTCCCTCGATTTTTGTATTATTTCGATGAACAAGTATGACTTGTTTTATGAAAACGAAGCATCTGTGGATTTGTCGGAAAATAATCTGAAAAAACTTTCAAAAAACGTGCCAAAAGGCTTGACAAAACGCGAAATGTGTGCTATTATATTAAAGCTGTCTGAGGAAGATGTTCCGAAACAGCGGCTGTTAATTTGATTAACGCCATGCGCTGCTAGCTCAGCTGGATAGAGTGTTTGGCTACGAACCAAAAGGTCAGGGGTTCGAGTCCCTTGCAGCGCGCCAAAACAAGAACCGTGATTGTAAAAGATCACGGTTCTTGTTTTTTAATTGAAAATTGACAATGGAAAATGGAAAATTAGGGATAAAAAGCTTAGGCCGCTGTAAGGAGTTTTTGCTCTTTACAGCGGCCTATGTTTCTTTATTTTTTCTCTAACGGAACGACGGCCAGCGTTTTTCCGAGCGGCACCAACACCTTCAAAATGGTATCAAGCTGGGGACTTGTGAGGCCCTTCTCCATGCGTGCAATCACCGGTTGCTTGACGCCGCTGAGCTCTTCTAACTTCTTTTGACTGATTCCCTGTTCTTGTCTTGCTTTGATGAGCTCACCGATGAGGGATACGCGTAAATCGCTTTCAGCAATTTCTTCCGGAGTTAAAAGAGAGTCTAAGAATTCCAGCGCGTCCTGCCCAATGGCAGGATTTTCTTTTATGACTCTATCTGCATTTGCATTATTCATAGGTTACACCTCTTTCTATCAGATCGGCAAGCTCGCGCTTGGCCTTTTCAATTTCTCTTGCCGGTGTTTTTTGCGTTTTATTCATAAATTGGTGAAAACTAATTATACACAAAAGTTATCGCCTTGTCAAGTACTTTTAAGTTATTTTACTGTTCGCCGACAACAAAGGCCGCTGTAAAGAGCAAAAACTCCTTACAGCGGCCTAAGCTTTTAATTCCCTAATTTTCCATTTTCCATTGTCAATTCAGCAGCCGAACGCATTCCATTCGCTGAACCCCAATTTTCAATTTTCAACTCTTCAGTTTTCCACTCTCGAACCGAGCAATTCCACGTTTTCGCGGAAAAATTCTTCATACCGTCCCTCATCGAGTGCCGCGCGGATGCGTTCCATGAGCGTGTTGTAGAAATACAGGTTGTGCAGCACGCAAAGCCGCATGCCGAGTAATTCGCGCGCCTTGAACAGATGCCGGATGTACGCGCGCGAATAGCTGCGGCAGGCCGGGCAGTCGCAGCCCTCTTCGATCGGCCGCGGATCGCGCTCGTATTTGTTGTTGTTGAGGTTGATAAGTCCTTTGGAGGTGAATAAGTTCCCATGACGCGCGTTGCGGCTGGGCATGACGCAGTCAAAGAAATCCACGCCGCGGCGCACGGCTTCGAGAATGTTCACCGGTGTGCCGACACCCATTAAGTAGCGCGGCTTGTCCTTGGGCATGAACGGTTCGACCTGCTCGATGATGGAATACATCACCTCGGCCGGTTCGCCTACGGCAAGACCGCCGATGGCATACCCGTCAAGGTCAAGCTCGGCAATCTCCTTCATGTGGTCGGTGCGCAGATCGGGGAACGTGCAGCCTTGGTTGATGCCGAATAACATCTGCTTGGGGTTGACCGTGTCGGGCAGGGCATTGTTTTTGGCCATTTCCTCTTTGCAGATGTGCAGCCAACGCGTTGTGCGTGCGCAAGCCGCCTTGGAATAGCTGTGTTCGGCCGGATTTGCCACGCATTCGTCAAACGCCATGGCAATGGTCGAGCCGAGATTCGACTGGATCTTCATGCTTTCCTTCGGACCCATGAAAATGCGCTTGCCGTCCATATGGGACGCGAAAAGCACGCCTTCTTCGCTGATTTTGCGAAGCACGGCGAGCGAAAACACCTGGAAGCCGCCGCTGTCGGTGAGCACCGGCCCCTGCCAGTTGAAAAACTTGTGCAAGCCGCCAAGCTCTTTAATCACGTCATCGCCCGGACGAACGTGCAGGTGATAGGTGTTGGATAGCTCGACCTGGCATTTGATCTGCTTGAGGTCGTCCGTGCTGACCGCACCTTTGATGGCGGCGGATGTGCCGACATTCATAAACACCGGCGTTTCAATCACGCCGTGCGGTGTGATAAAGCGGCCGCGGCGTGCGGCATTTTCCTGTTTTAACAAAATAAACATTCGATTTATGTCCTTCCAAACATTTTTTCAAGGCGTTCTTTGGTATATGAAACAAGCACCGGTCTTCCGTGCGGACAATATAAGACCGCGTCGTTGGCAAAGATTTCATGCACAATGCGGCGGTTGTCGATGTCGGTGAATTTGTTGCCGGCTTTGATGGCCGCCTTGCAGGCCGCCGTGTATAATGCGCGGTCGAAGATTTCTCCGGCACTTTTGGTGTTGCCCTCGGCGAGCTTTCCGGCAAGAAAGGTGAACACATCCCTGCAATCGCCGATGGCGATGCTTGTCGGTGCAGACCGCACCAAAACGGTGTCCGCGCCGAATTCCTCGAAATCAAAGCCGATGGCGGCAAAATAGCTCCGGCTGTTTTGCACGGCGTCGTATTCCTTGGGCGTGAGCGTGACCGAGAGCGGCTCAAGGAGAAATTGGGCGTCGCCGGTGTCGGCGGTGTGCTTGATGCGCTCATAGATGATGCGCTCGTGTGCGGCGTGCTTGTCGATGATATATAGGCTTCCGGCATATTCTGCAAGCAGATAGGTGTCAAAGGCTTCGCCGATATACACGGCTTCGGCAAGTTCATGTTTTTGCACCAAGGTGCTTTGCGCAAAAACCGGCTGCTTTTCCGGAATGCTTCGCACCGGCTCGGTGAAGAGCGGCTTCACTTCGGTGTAAACAAGCCCGTCGGCAAGACCGTCGGAAGCGGTCGCTGCCGGTGCTTTCGGCGTGTCAAAGGAACTTAAGCTTTCCGGCGGTGTCTCCGGCACGGGCGGCGCGTCCGGAACAGACGGTGTCGGCGGTGCTTCGGGAACAGACGGTGTCGGCGGCACTTCGGGTGTCGGCGGAATCGGCGGCACTTCGGGAACAGGCGGCGCGTGCGGCGGCTCGTTTTGAAGCAGCGAAGCGCGGTTTCCCGGAAGGTCGGTGATAAGGCTCGATACGGGACGTGCGGCAGGCGGTGCGGCCGGTTGGCTATGTAGCGACACCGTTTCGGCACGAGCCGCGCTTTGCGGCATTGGCGCAGGGCTTTGTGAGTCGGACGTGGTTTGCGGCATTTGCGGCACAGACAGCGTTTCCGCGTCATTTTCTGCGGCAAACACGCCCGAAATACCGCGCGAAAGGGCGTTTTTGACGGCAAAATACAGCGTATCGAACACCTTGCGCTCGTCGGAAAACTTGATTTCGAGCTTTGCCGGATGGATGTTCACGTCCACGAACCGCAGGTCAAGCTCGACAAACAGCACGCACGCCGGAAACCGCCCGATCGGGCAGAAGCCGCGGAAGCCTTCTTCGAGCGCAGCCATGAGCGTGCGGCTCTTGATATAGCGGCCGTTGACGAAGAAGTTCTGCATATTGCGGTTGGCACGGCAGATTTCGGGCTTGCCGATATAGCCGTGGACGCGCACGCCGGAGAGCTCATATTCCACCGGCAGCATGGCTGAGGCGAATTCGCGCCCGAGGGCGGCATAGACGGCACTCTGCATTTTTCCGTCGCCCGGCGTCTGCAATTTGGGATTGCCGTCGGAAAGAAACCGCACGGAGATGTTCGGTCTTGACAGGGCGAACTTTTCGCAAACGGCAAGCACCGCGCTGCCCTCGGTGGTGTTCTTTTTCAAGAATTTCCGTCTGGCAGGTGTGTTTTCGAAGATGTTCTCGACGATGATGGTCGTTCCGTCCGGACAGCCGGCGTCCTCGGTGGAAATCACCTCGCCGAAGCGGCACACGAATAACGTGCCGATTTCATCCTCCGGCCGTTTGGTCAAAATCCGCACGGCACTGACGGCGGCAATGGCGGCAAGCGCTTCACCGCGGAAGCCGAGCGTGCCGATGGCTTCCAAATCGCTGCCGGTCTTTATCTTGCTGGTTGCATGGCGCAGAATGGCTTTCGGCACATCTTCGCGCGCCATGCCGCAGCCGTTGTCGGTGATGCGCACAAACGACGTTCCGCCATCCTTGATTTCGACGGTGACGGCACTCGCACCGGCGTCGGCACAGTTTTCGAGCATTTCCTTGACGGCGGATGCCGGACGTTCGACCACTTCACCGGCGGCGATGAGGTTGGCGGTATGTTTGTCGAGCACGTTGATGATTCCCATAAAACACCTCTTTTCCGGGCAAAACGCTGTTTTTGTTACGAGATTTGGAATTTCAAGCTGATGTCGGCGGCCTTGACCGTATGCGTCAGCGCGCCGATGGAAATGATGTCCACGCCGGTCTCGGCGACCTCGCGTAGGTTCTTTTCGCCCATGTTGCCGCTGGCTTCGACGAGGGCGCGTCCGGCGACAATGCCGACGCATTCGCGCATGAGGTCATACGACATATTGTCAAGCATGATGATGTCCGCACCGGCATCGAGCGCTTCGGCAAGCTGCTCCTTGGTTTCGACCTCGACCTCGATTTTAAGCGTATGCGGAATGACGGCGCGGGCGTTTTTCACGGCGTTTTTTATGCCGCCGGAAACGGCGATATGGTTGTCCTTGATGAGCACGCCGTCGGCAAGGTTAAAGCGGTGGTTGGTGCCGCCGCCGACGCGCACGGCGTATTTCTCGAGTACACGAAGTCCGGGCGTGGTTTTGCGCGTATCGGTGATTTTGGCGTTCGTGCCGGCGACCTCGGCAACCGAGGCATGGGTGCGCGTGGCAATGCCGGTCAGACGCTGCATGAAGTTGAGCGCGGTGCGTTCGCCGGTGAGGACGTTTTGGGCGTTGCCCGAAACGGTGGCGATGACATCGCCCTTTTTCACGGCGTCGCCGTCCTTGAAGTTCGCTTTCAGCTCGATGGACGGGTCAACGCGTGCAAAAATGTGTGCGGCAAGGTCGATGCCGCAGATAATCATATCTTCCTTTGCGACAAAGCGGCCGAGGGCGGTTTTGTCTGCCGGAATGGTCGAGAGGGTGGTGATATCGCCCGTACCGATATCTTCGTTTAGGGCAAGCGTGATGATTTGCTCGACCTGCGGGTTATTGAATAAATACATGAGGAAGTCCTCCGAAAAGATGTGTTAATCGACGATGTAGTGCGAACCGATGCTCTCCTTGCGTCTCACGGCACTGTCGGCAATGACGGTGGAGGCAACGGCGGCGTTGAAGACGGTATACTGCTTGATGTTCGCTAAATGCATTCGACGGTATTTGTCATACACGCGGTCAAGTTCACACCGGGCGTATTCAAGCTCTTTGGTGTGGCGCAGCGCGCCGACGTTTTTGGTCATAAGCTCTTTCATGAAGGCGATATCCGCATCGATTTCGCTCTCGGATACACATGGCGTGTCAAAGCGTTCGGTTTCTTCGGGAAGCGAAAGCGGATGTCCGGAAAGCGGTCTGAAATCGGCATTGATGGCGCGTGCGGCACGTCGGCCGAACACAAGGCATTCGAGCGTGGAGTTGCTTGCCAAGCGGTTCGCACCCTGCACGCCGGTGCAGGCAACCTCGCCGCAGGCATACAGCCCCGAAATGGCTGTGCGTGCGTGTAAATCGGTTTTGATGCCGCCCATGAGATAATGCTCGGTCGGATGAACCGGAATGTGGTCGTGCGGCACGTTTATGCCAAGCGAACGGCACTTTTCGAAGATGGTCGGAAAACGCTTGGAGAAGAAAGCTTCGTCCATGTCCGACACATCCAGATAGACCACCGAATCGCCGGTGATGGCCATGTTCTTTAAGATTTCGCGCGTGACGATATCGCGCGGCGCAAGGTCGCGTAACGAATGCTTGTTGTACATGAACGCTTCGCCGGCACTGTTGCGTAACACCGCTCCTTCGCCGCGGACGGCCTCGGAAATGAGGAACATCCGGCCGTCCTCCACGCCGACAGCAAGTGCGGTGGGATGGAATTGGACGAATTCCATGTCCTTGCAGGGCGTTCCGGCACGAAGCGCGGCCGCAATGCCGTCACCGGTCGCGTCTTTTGGGTTGGTGGAGTATTTATAAAGCTGACCGATGGCACCCGTGGCAAGCACAACGTTGCGGGAGAAGATCGCGCGGTCGCAAGTGCCGTCGTTTACCACAACGCCGCTTGTGCCGTCCTTGTCGGTCAGCACATCGACGAGGAATGTGTGCCAGAACACGGTGATATTCGGGCGTGTCGCCACCACCTCGCCCAGCGTTTTGGTCATGAGCTTGCCGGTGGCGTCGCCGCCGCAGTGTAAGATTCTCCGGCAGCAGTGGCCGCCTTCGCGTGTGACGATAATATTGCCGTTCTCGTCGCGGTCAAACGGCACGCCGAGGTTCATCATATCGGCAATGACCTCCGGCCCTTCGGTGACAAGCACGCGCACGGCTTTTTCATTGCAGTGTCCGGCTCCGGCGATGAGCGTGTCGCGGATATGATCTTCAAAGCAGTCGGTGGGCTGTGTGACAGCCGCGATGCCGCCTTGGGCAAGCCACGAGCTGCCGCCGTCGATTTCGCCCTTGACGATGAGCGCGACGCGGTATTTTGGATCCAGGCAGAGGGCGCAGTAAAGCCCGGCAAGGCCGCCGCCGACGATGATGACATCGTAGGCTTCTCCGTCGTTTTTCACGTTTTCGTGGCTAAAAAGGTATCGTCTCATTTTTTTATCTCCATAGCTGTGTTCATCATGCGTGTCAGGCATCCGGCGGCCAGCGACGCGGTTTGCGCGTCAAGCGTGACTTCGTGGGACGCATCGGGCGATTGCAGAACGCAAAGCACGTCGTCGAGCGTTGTTTTTTTCATATCCTTGCAGATGAGCGAATCGGCAAGCAGATAGAAGCTTTTGTCCGGGCATTCTTCGGAGAGCCGTTCGCACACGGCTTTTTCCGTGCCGATGATGAAGTCTTTCTCTGCCGATTCTTTGGCATAGCGGATGATGCCGGAGGTGCTGCCGGCGTAATCGGCAAGAGCAACCACTTCCGGTTCGCATTCCGGATGCACCAAAAGCGCGGCGTTCGGATGGGCGTTTCGTGCCGTTTGCACCATATCCGCCGTGATATGCTCATGCACCGGGCAATAGCCGGTATGCAAGATAAAGGTCTTTTCGGGAACACGGGCGGCAATGTACGCGCCGAGGTTCTTATCCGGCACAAAGATGATCTCTTTTTCCTCCAAGGAGCGCACGATATTAAGCGCATTCGACGAGGTGACGCAGACATCGCATTCGGCCTTGGTTTCGGCGGAAGAATTGATGTAGCAGACGACGGCGGCGTTCGGATGAGCTTTTTTGAGCGCACGGATAGCGGCGGCGTTTACCATATCCGCCATGGCACAGCCGGCATCCGGGCAGGGCAGGAAGACGTGTTTGTCGGGATTCAAGATTTTGGCGCTTTCGCCCATAAAGCGCACGCCGCAGAAGAGGATATTGGGTTTATCCGACGCTTTGGCGCGTTTAGCGAGTTCAAAGCTGTCGCCGCAGAAGTCGGCGATTTTCTGTACGGAAAGGTCCTCGTAGAGATGTGCCAAAACAAGGAAGTTTTTTTCTTGTTTCAAGCGGAGGATTTCGGCGGTCACAGAGGTCGTTTGATTGGGTGTCATGGGAAATTCTCCTATCGATCCATAAACTTATTCCATTATACCATTTTTCTGTGAAGAAAACAAGTCTTTTTTCGACAGATTTTTTGGCGGCCGTGGCCGCCTTGGCAAAACTTTCCGAAAGGAAAGTTTCAAAGTTTTTTTGC
>URCT01000094.1 GCA_900546385.1 uncultured Eubacteriales bacterium
AAGAAGCTCTGAGAGCCAAGAAGCAAGGCGGTATTTACAGCGGTGCGGACGAACAAGCAATTCGGGCGACGGAAGACCTTTCAAAGGCATTCGGTGTACGGATTCTTTTGTTTGACGGCAACGGCAAGACGGACATTGACGGGTTTTATGACCGCAAAGCGAACTCGATATACTTAAATGCCGGAAGCCATGCGAAGCCGCTTCAAGCGACGGTACGTCATGAGATGGTTCACTTTTTAGCGCAAGCGAACAAAGGTGCATTTGAATCGTTTCGTGACTTTGTTGCCGGGCGATATGCTGAAATGTATGGAAAAGATGCGTTGAACACGTGGCTTGACAACAAAAAGGCAGAATATGAAGCGGCTGGCATGGAGCTTGACGAAAACAGTGCGAAAGAAGAGCTATGTGCAGATCTTGCAATGGATATGCTTACTGACGCAGAAACGGTAAAAGGATTTGCAAAAGAAAACCGTTCGGCGGCACGGAGAATTCTTGACGCTTTACGGCGGTTTATTGACAAGATACGTGCTGTTTTCGGTCTTGAGCCGAAATATACGGCCGGAAAAGCACGTGCGTTAGAGGCACTTTCGAAGACGGACAGCACGGTGAAGGTGACGGACGGAAAAGTCGAACGTTCGCACGCGTCATTTAAGAATGACACGCTGCCGAAAGCCTTGAACGTGAAGGACTTATATGCGGCGGAGAAGCTGCTATATCAAGCTTTGACAAGTGCTGAAATACGAAACAGCAATACGAATTCGGATGGTATTCGCTTTTCCGGTGAAACGGATTCGGATACAGATATCATAACGGTAAAGGACATAGACAATCTACGTTCGATCGGCCGCAAGTCGGTAAACGATTTCACTTCCGAAGACATAAAAAAAGCCGAGCCTTTTGCTCGGAGGTATTTTAAGGAATTAGGTGTGAAGTCGCCGTTCTTCCGTGCGTGGTTTGGTGATTGGAGAGCGCATGACACATCGGAAGTTAAGGTCGTTTCTCAAAAATCGGCTGAACGCGGAAAGGTGAAAAACACTGACACCGGTTGGGATATTCAGGTATCTGCAAAAGTGTTTGGTGAATCCCAGCACAAAGGGATGAAAAACCAAAGGGCTCTGCCTTTGCTTGATTACATTAACGGCATTGTGGAAAATGCTGTCTTACTTGACAGTTCCAGCATTCCAGCCGACAAAGTAAAGTCACTTAATTCTGCCATGATGCACAGTCTATACGCAATTGTAGACGCTGGAAACGGCCACGAGCTTGCAAAGCTATATGTAGAAGAGCTAAACGATATCAACACTGACGGGACTATCAAAAGAGCTTATCAATTACAGAATATAAGCAAAATTCCGTTGAGAAGTTCAGGGTTCAGCACAAACAGCTTAGCCCCATCATCTCAACGGAACGATTATACTGTATCACAACTTTTTGATTTTGTCAAGGCTTTGGATAAAAATTTTAAGCCAAACGAGGTAAGCAAGGTCGTTGACGAAGATGGGCCGCTTGTGGTATATCATGGGACGGATGCTGATTTTACAGTATTTGACCGTACAAAAGGCAGAAGCTCTATGGATATACAAGGAATGTTTTTCAGCCCGTGGGAACTTGATGCGCAGGGATACGGCAAAAAGGTCGGAGCATATTATATCAACCTTAAAAACCCGGCAGATGAAGGCACCGCTTACAAAGCGTTAAACATGTTCAAAGGACAAAACAATGCTGGTATTAAGGCACGTGATTATCTAATAAAACTCGGATATGACGGCGTAAACAACAGCGGCGAAGAATTCATTGCCTTTTATCCGGAACAAATCAAATCCGCCACGGACAACATTGGCACGTTTGACGGCGCAAATCCCGATATCCGATACTCAAAATCGAGCACTGCCGCAGATACAAAGAAAAACGTGTTTTCCTATGAAGCCTTGACAGCGAAGCCGGATATGCCTATAACCAAAATGCGAAACATTTCCGAAAGCGATTACGCGGCTTATCGGGCAGACAAAAGCAGTTTTGTAAAAGACATGGTAAAGCGTGCGGCGTTATTTGAAAAAAATCCGAAGAACACGGACAAGCAGACATACATTCATAACAAGGACACCGGGAAAGATATTCTTGTATCACGAGAGAGTTTCCGGCACGGTGCAGCAAGAATGGACGAAGAATATGCACAGATATGCAAGAACATCGGCAGTTTACTGCAAAACGCGGTAGCAGTCAACGAACTGCAATCTCGTGACAATGGAGAAAACTCCACGGTATTTATCGGAATGGCAGAGAACAAAAACAACTATGTTTTTGTTCGGATGATTGCCGAAAACCGCACACAGAGACTTGTAAGCTACGATATTTTGTATTCCATTCGGAAAAAGAGCGCAAAAAAAGAAGACGTTGGCAAATTGCCCCCGGATTACACCGCAAGCGGTGATTCCTCGTATACGTCTTCCACCATCAGTATAGCAAAGCTCTTAGAAAATGTCAAGAGGGAAAAACTGTTTTCGGGCATTTTATCAGCTGATGTTAAGAAAGCATTAGGCATTGATTCAACGGAAACAAGTGCAAACATTAACGGCGTTATGTATTCATTAAATACAGACAAAGACAGTGTTCAAACCATTCCGAAAGGTGAAGACCCGGCGAGGGATGTTGATGTACGCGCCTTTGATGAACGCGGCGGCAAGGTGAGCGAGGGCGTTCGGACGGTTCGATTCACATCAATCTGCAAGCGGAGAATCCGGTTGCACAGATCATCGGGCATGAGTTAACGCACAGTCTTGAAGGTTCGAAGAGTTATGCGGCTTTGCAAAAGACGGTCTTTGACTACATAAACAAGACGGAGCGGCCAACGGCGATCGATGACGAAAGAATACGGCTTGCCGATGTATACAAGCGGAACGGCAAGCCGCATTCGACGGAGGCGGAGGTGGATGCGGACATTCTTGCGAACTTCGTCGGAACGAAGCTGTTGACGGACGAGAATGCGATTCGGTATGTGGTTGGTTACAAGCGGAACTTCGGTGTGTGGATGCGTGAGCAGATCACGCGGCTGAAGGCGGCGTTTGGTTCAAAGAATGCCAAAACGCAGGCGTTTCTTGACAAGGCGGCGCGGTTATATCATGATGCGCTTGCGGAAAGCAAAAACGCTGTTCGGAAGGTGAACGGCGGGAAGAAACATGATGTTGTTGTTTTGGATAATGGCATGATGTATGTGCAGGCAAGTCGGAATGTTATTCATGGCGATGATGTTAATGCTTGGCGCAAGCAAATTACAGATTTTTACAAGCAAATGCTGAATGATATGCCGAGCGTTGATATTCGGACGGCAGAGGGAGATGTTCTGACGATAACTAAAGCTGAAACAGCTCACAAGGCACGGGATAATTTTGAAACAATTAACGGGCAACCTCAAAAAATGACTAATGAGAAATTCAAGGTAAAGCTAAAGGCAGAATCTCATATCGATGAGATTACGGAAGTCTCGAAATCAGGAAAAAAAACACCGTCTCCTGATGCAAAACAGCATAGTTTTGCGAAAGACGGCTTTACCTACAGAACTGCCTATTTCAAAGATGTAGATGGCACATATTACAAACTTATGCTTTCGATTGGAAGCACCGGAAACACTGCCACAGTATACAATGTTGGAAAAATAAAAGAAGATACTATCCCTTCAGCTACAATCGTAGCCGCGATTGGCTCAAAGGCCGTGGGACAATATCCTCTTGACCATAGTATATCCGAAACCGGCGAAAATGTCAATAGCTCATCGAAAAAAAGTTTTTCGGTAAGTGAAACGGACGAATTTGACGAGAGCATCATGGACACGGATGTGAATGCTGAGACACTGCGGGAATTAAAGCAGGAGGCGGAACGGAAGGCTTCTTCGGAATACGACAAGTTGTTACAGGAGGAATACAACAAGCGGCAGGTTTTATACAATCCGGACGAAGGAAAAAGTGTCAAGCGTGAGGATTTGAAAAAGGTTGACAAGGAATATTTGGAGCGGACGGAGCGGCAGCTAATGAACCGGCTTGCGCAAAGGATAGATTAAGCCAAAAACAAAGAAAACCGCTTGAATAGCGGTTTTCCGGTTTGGTGGAGCATAGGGGACTTGAACCCCTGACCCCGACACTGCCAGTGTCGTGCGCTCCCAACTGCGCTAATACCCCATGGGATGTAATTTTTAGAAGAATGGTGCACCTGAAAGGACTTGAACCTTCACGTCAAAGACACCAGATCCTAAGTCTGGCGCGTCTGCCAATTCCGCCACAGGTGCAAACTGAATAACGCGCCGCAACAAGCGAACTCACATTACTTTTTTATTATACCGATTATTTTATGGTTTGTCAAGTGCTATTTTTCGCGCTTTTGTCAAAAAAACAGAAATTTTTCTGCGCGGACATTCTTGGATTATTTAATCCGTTAGCTGTTAACAATGATTCAAATGCGCAAGTACAGACTAAAAGCAGAATTGAATCAAGCATTATTTTGCTCATATAAACAGCTTATGTTGCGAGTCTTGAAAAAATACAGTATTTCTGTTATACTATAAAAAACCTAATTCACGAATGTTAGTAAAGAAATGTTTGTCCTACTTCTACGATTAGAAACTATGTCAAAAAATGAAAATATGTCAAAAATGTCATTTGCATTCATTTATGTGTGCGATAAAATGTTATATAAAACCAAATCGTAATTCAAGGTTAGAAAGGGTGCATCCGCATGAAAAAAACACGCATCTCGTTTTCGCTTCTTCTTTCGATTGCGGCGATTTGTCTGCTAATTGCCGGTTTTTCCGTTTCGGTGACAGCAGCCGCCAAAGCAGCACTTTCGGAAGACAAGATTGCGTATCGATGGGATTTTGAAGATTCCGCTTCGCAAAACTGGTATTGCTGCAATCAAGGCTATTCCATTCAATATGACGACGGAAAAATGCAGGTGAATGTCGATCCGGAAGCCGGTTATCTTCAGCATAAAGCGGTTTCGGTAGACACGGATAAAGCGCGTTGGTTGGTTATCAAAGCCAAAAGCACGAGCGATTTTAACGAAATCGTGTTTTACTACCAAACCTCCGAACAAGGCTGGAGTGAGAGCCACACGGTCAAAATTCCGCTTCGTCCGAACGATACGGAATTCCGCACATATTACATTGACATGAAAGCTGTCAAGGGTAACTTGTATACCGGAAACTATCAAAACTGCATGTTATGTCTGCATGGTGCGACTAAAGGCAGCGTGGAATTTGAAGAGATTTCCTTTTACGAATCTTACACGCCGCCGGTTGAGGAAGTTGAACCGGAATGGCATTATCCGCTTGAAGCAAGCCGTGTCACTTCTCATTGGGGCGGCTTTGACTACACCTTTCCCGGCGACGGTTCCATGATTATGACCATTCCGAAGGATGGCGGCGCCAGTTTCTTTGATATGCCGAGCGATGCCGAGGTATATGCCGATTATTACCCTTATTTGATTTTGAAAGCAAAAGGCTCGGATGTGGATAATCCGTTTTACGTCTATTATTCTACAAGTGCCTATCCGAAGCTGGCAGAAACGCAAAAGCTCATGATGACCAAACTGCCGTATTCGGATGGTGAATATCGTTACTATTCCATTAATCTCGGTGCACAAAGCACTTGGAGCGGACTTATCGGCCGTTTAATGCTTTCTGCGGCCGGTGAAGCTGCTTCGACGCTTACGGTGACTGAAATGTATTATGCAAAAGAATTGAAATTCATCGATAGTCTTGAATTAACGGCTTCGTCGGATACCATTACCGACGATATGGGAACCGTTCTTTTGACTCCCGTCGTAAAGGCTCGTGCCGATGTTGACCCGTCCGTTACCTATACGACCGATTCGGTCAACGCCAAGCTTGTCAAAAATGCGGATGGTACGGCAACCATTACCGGTATGATGGACGGAACAGTCACTGTTACTGCCTTTCTGACGGTCGATCCGACCTATTCGGCTTCAAAGACAATTACGATTTCCGGTCAGAATCCGCGTACCTCCACAACGCAGATTCGCTACCTTACCTACGGCAACTCGATCATGAAGCACGGTCCGAACGCTTCGCTCGGCTGGAGCGGCAACTGGGGCATGGCAGCTTCTTCGGAGGATAAGGACTACTTGCACCGCATTCTTACAGCCTTAAAGAGCAAATACGGTGAAAACAATGTCGTTCATCAATTCGGCACTTCGCAGTCCAATTGGGAAAACGGTGTCACCGCAAATGATGCCGTCGATAAAGATTATTCCTATATGATTGACCCAATACGGGATGATTTCCGCACCTTTAAGCCGAACATCATCACACTTCAAATGGGCGAAAACGGCGCCGGGGGCATTAGCCAAGATCAGTACGAAAACATCATGCGCCAGGTTGTCACCATGTTCAAAGAAGAAGCACCCGACGCAACCATTGTCATTACAACACCTTTCTGGGGCGGAAACGCACGCGTTTACGGCGCGATGAAGGTTGCAGACGAGTTGGGTGTCCGGATTGCACTTTTGCACACGTTAAACACGGATGAAAACAAGGCGCTCGGCTTATTTGATCATTACGGCGTTTCGATTCATCCGGGTGACCTCGGTATGGAAAACATCGCAAAGCTCTTTTATGCCGAAATTGAAAAAGACCTCAGCGAACGAGAGGTCATCACCTATACCAATCTTCCGGTCTCACTCGAAATCGTAAGCGAAAAGAACACGATTACGACCGAAAACGGAACGCTGGCTCTTTCTGCAAAAATTCTTCCGGCAGATGCCGATCAAAGCGTCGATTGGTCGGTCGATAACAACTATATCGCCACAATTGACGAAAACGGCGTTTTGACCGCCCTCAACGATGGTGTCGTCACGGTTCGTGCGACGGCGCACTATAATAAAAACGCTTTTGACGAAATCCAAATCACGATTTCCGGTCAGACTTCGCCGTTTACCGTAACCTATGATAAAAACACGTCCGATACCGTGACCGGTATGCCGCATCCGAATCCTTATGCAAAGGGCGAATTCGTATTTGATAAAATCTATCCCGAACGTGAGACCTACACCTTTGTCGGTTGGGCGCTTGCGCCGGACGGAGAAGCGGTTTCTTCGTTCAATGTAACGGAGAATACGACCGTCTATGCCGTTTGGACGCCCGCCGTGCGATGGACCTTCGACCGCACCGACTACAAAGAAGGTTTTACCGTTAATTACGGCTTCAACCAATATGTAAAAAACGGCATCTTCTCGATGATTGCTACCAACACCGATCTTGAGGCGGGAGCGGTGCTTCAGGTTAATTCGCCGAAGCTTGCGGTTGACCCGAATCAATATTCGATTCTCGCGCTTCGTCTGCAAAACAGTGCGATAGCGAAGGATACGACCCTTGATTTAACGGTATATACCGCGAAAAACAGCTACTCCTACTCTGTCAGCGTAACCACGACCGATGTGACCTCTTATGCCTTTGATCTTTCGAACGTCAAGGAAATGATCACCGGATTTTCTTTCAAGCCGACCAACATCGACTGCTCGCTCATGCTCGATGAAATCGCGTTTGTCTCTTCCGAAAACGGCGCGTTGACGTATGATGCCAATACCACCGACACGGTGACCAACCTCCCGTCGCCGGAGTATCTGACCTCGAACGGCAAGTATACGTTTGCCGAAACAAAGCCGGCAAGAGCAGGGGATACCTTCTTGGGCTGGAGCAAGAGCAAAACAAGCAAGCTGCTTCTTTCGGATACCGTTGACGATTCCGTTCATACGGTTTATGCCGTTTGGGACAAAAACGACCATTGGGAAATGGACAGCACAGCGGAATACAGCCTTAGCAACGGAAAAGGTACGTTATCGGACGGCATCCTGCACTTTACGGCAACGGCAAAGGCGGATAACTCCTATGATCCGATCATCGGCATTCCGACGAATTTTGCCGCCGCGACAACCTCCGGCAAGGTGGTCGCGCGCATGAAATGGTCAACCGAATCGACTGGCGATTACTTCTCGCAAATGTTCTTCAAAGGAAGCGATGCCCAGCTTTCCGAAGGAAATTCCGTAAAAACCGATTTGCTTCCGCTCGGCGGCAGAAATCCTGAGGATTACAAGCTTGTCACCTTTGATTTTACTGGCAAGGAAAACTGGAAGGGTACGATGACCCAGCTTCGTTTCGACATCGTCAGCACGCAAGGAAACGTTGACCTTGACTATGTCCGCTTTACCGATTCCGAAGCCAATATCTTAACCGATTCCGGGAAAACGCGAAAGCTTTCCGTATCCGACGATGCGACCTATATTGTCAAAGAGGGCGGCGCACTGGTGCCGACAGGCACGGTTTTCTTAAAGAACCTCTATCTTTCGGGTGATATCGATCTTGCGAACGGTGTTGTTGCCGTTACCGATACGGTTGAAATCGCAGATACCAACAAGAACCGTTACACAGTCTTTACACTTGATATGGCGTCTGCCGGTGTTGCGGCTTCCGACTATATGTATGTCGGCGGTTGTGATAAACCGGTTGAAATGAAGAACGGCGCGAAATATCTTGTCAAGCTTGATGAAAACGGCGTTGGCTTTGTATACTTCGGCAACGCCTTGGACATTTCCAAAAAAATTCTTTATAAGCTGACAGCAGACAGTGCGGAAAAGATGGACACGGCTTTCGTAACCACCGACGATGCTGCATCGATTCGCTCTGCCGCACCAAACGGCGTTCGTTTCCGTGCAATGGTTGCCAACAAGTATCTTGTCAAAACCGTTGAAATAGATGGTTTTGCCGTTAAGGAGTACGGATTCCTCGTTTCCATCGGCAGCCGAATCAATTCAGCAGAGGAGCTGACCATGGCAGCCGTAGAAGCCGGCAACGCCATCAAGGGCGTTGCACACGACGAAACGACAAATCGTATTTACGGTTCAACGGACGAAGCGCAGATCATCACGGCGGTTCTTGTCGGCCTTCCGAACACAAAGCAAGCATACAGAACGGATTTGTATGTCAGACCCTATGTTGTGCTTTCGAGTGGCTTGATTGTTTACGGCAACCCGCTTACCGATACCATGTATGATATCGCAAACAGAATGTCCGAAGAGATGACAGGCAAAGAGCCCTATGCAGACTTTATCTATAATGTCATAAATGTTGGCGCATAAACGCTTGCAGCAACAAAGAACAGCGTACCGAAACCGGTGCGCTGTTCTTTTCTTATACGCTTATCCGAAAATAGGCAAATTGTCAGCCAATCAGCATTTGTCTATTTTTCTTCATATTTTAGTGAATAATTGCCGTAATTTGCACGGCTGTTTGTGACATCTGCACAAACGAAGCGGTGAAAAAAAGTCGTTTTGTCGTCTTGAAATGTACGTCTGCGTATGTTATAATATTATCAACAACAAAGTAAAGGAGTATCTCTATGAGACAAACACATTTTACCAAAGCATTGTGTTTTCTGCTCTCGTTCTGCATGGTTTTCAGCGGATTTGTTTTCGCTGCACCGGCTATGGAAACGGTTGAAACAGCTGAAGAAACCGTTACAAACAAGACAGAAACCGCTGCTCTCAACGAAGTGGGCGTAAAACCGGGCTTGAATATGCTCACACAGACAACCGAACCGTACGGCTATGAAACGGAAGAGCAAGCTAACTCTTTCAACTCGGTTATTACCGAGTATTACACACCGAACGGCGAAGCAAAAGTTATAAGCAACCCTGCCAAGGACGAAGTCAACGGCTCGGAAAAGGTTTTGTCCCTTTCCTGCTCGCTGCCGAACGATAAGGAGAGATATCCTTCCTTCCGTTTTTACACACCGGCTACAATCGAAGCAAAGCGTCCGATTTACGTTTCCTTCAAGTATAAGAAGACGTACACGCCGGCTGCAGGGGAATCCTACACGGAAGCACAGTCGTTCTGGGTTATGAAAGGCGGCAATGTTGTTAAGGATGTCGGCGGCTTTTCCTATAATGCTGCATGGAAAAAATTCAGCGGCTTGCTTGATTTTTCGAAAGCCACTGTGCCCGGGACGACGACTGTCGATCCAAGCGATGTGACAAACATTCTGATCCAGGGAAAG
>URCT01000095.1 GCA_900546385.1 uncultured Eubacteriales bacterium
TCAAAATTATCGGTCGTTTCAAACAGAATTGCACCGATACAAGTACAAATACGCCAGGCAATTCCATAAATAGAAACTGAACGTTTTCCGTACATTCATAATTTAACAGAAAATATGCCGTAAATCTGTAAATAAATTATTCATAAAACAAATAGTTCATCAAGAGTTCAAAAAGCGGTTTTTCGCACCGCGAAATTGCTCGTTTTTTGTCGATTTTTCAGAGCCGTTTGCCCAAAATACAGAAAACTCGCCTTCTTCGGACGAGTTTTCTGTCGAAACACGAGAGAAACGTGCTTCGTTTATTCTTTCAAAATCCCTTCCATCAGAGAATCTTCGCGCAGCGTTCCGGCTTCATAGCGCAGCGTCTTGATTTCAAATTTTTCGAATTCCACCGTTGCTTCCGCGTCGTATACCTGCACAACGGCGGTCTGCTTCTTTTCGGTCGGATTGAATAATCGTAAAATATATCCGTCGCCGCAATCGGCTTTTTTGAAGGCTTCGATGGTCACAATGCCGTTATCCTTCAACAAAACCGGCGCCTGCGGCTTTTCTCCGACACCGGTCGGATAGAACGAAAGCACCATGGGACGGCGGTTGAAATGGGCGGACAAGCGCGGTGCCTTGTCAAGCACGTCTTCGCGCGTGCCGACAACAAAAGCAAACGAAAAATCGCGTTCACCCTGCTCGATATACGGCATATAGCGATCCTGTGGCATGGTGATGCGTCCCGGAAGCGGATGCGCCGTATAGCTGGGTGAGCGGAGCAAGGTGATTTTCAGGGCGTTTGCGGCATCGTCAAACGACGAACCGTAAAGGCCGTTATTCAGAACGGCAAAGGCTGCGCCGCCGTCTGTCGGTTGACATAATGCCGTATACCGATGGCTGACATTTTCCTCCAAGCCGCCGCGCAAGGTCTCCCGTCCATACGCTTCTTCGCCGATGCATTCGGTCTTGTCAAAGGCGGCCGGAACGTTCAATTTGACAAGCTTTTGCTTTTCGTCCCACACGATGCGCACATCGATCTGCAAGGCACCCGTTTCGGACAAAAGGTACTTGACCTGTGCGCGGGAACTGTGATAGCCGAACACGGCTTCAACCACTGTGCGGACATTGCCGCTTTCGATGACGTGCACGCCGTCGAGCGGAGCATTTGTATGGCAGAAGATCTGCGCTTCTTCAGGCGTCAAAAGAGCAAACGCGCCGACCTTATTTTTCCAAGAGGTTTCCTCCATATACCAAGGATCATAGTTATCGTCGAACACCTCGAGCGCAAAGGCGTTTTTGTTTACATAATTTATTCCGTTCGCCGCGTATACATCCACAAGACCTGTGGCGCGGTTGATTTCAACATGCGTTTTTCCGGCGTCGAACACAAAATGCGTATCGTTATGTTTTAACGTTGGAACGGGCTTTGCCGGGATGGCTTCAAAGGCGCAGTCGAAACGGTTTAGCTTCATGGGCTCAAGCGATGCATGGAACACGACACGTTTGCGCCATTCGAGCGGAATGGTGCTGTATTCCTTTTCGCACTGCGACGGCAGGGGCTTTCCGGCTTCATCATACACGTGCGGCTGCAGAAATTCCGGATTCCAGTTCTGATCCCACAGCATAAATTCGGCGGTAAAATCGTCCTCAATGGGATACGGATAGGGATTATAGGCAAAAATCGGGATTTTATCGGGTTCGGCTTTGGGCTGACCGGCGGCAAGCGCGAAGAATGCACGCGCTTTGACACGGGACAAAATTTCGAGCGCATGATCAAGCATCCGCAGTCCCATTTCTTCTGCCGGCTGAATGGAGGAGCCGGGCAGCATATCGTGGAACTGGACGGTTAAAATGTCATACAAGGCTTCGGCAAGCTCATTTTCGGGATAGTCCATCAGCTTTTCGAGCGAGGCGTGCGAGGCCATGCTTTCGGTCATGAAAAACGTATTTTCAGCGCATCTGTACCGCTGCTTGATGCGGACTTGGCTGGTATAGCAGCCGGGCGACCAAGGATTGAGACCTTTGTCATAGGTCGGGAGCGTGCGGCGCTCATTGACTTCCTTTATATACAATTCAGGCGTGGATTGGATGAGCGTTGTGCCGTTTTTCGCCATTTCCGCCGTCAAGACCTCGATATCGTCAAGGTCTTTTTTGGACGGGCCGCCGCCATGGTTGCCGATGCCCCATAAGCAGAGGAAGAAATCGCCTTCGGCGCAGGCATTGGCATAGGCGCGGATCTTCTCAGCCGCTCTGCCTTTGCCGGAGTTATAGCCGCCGTGAATCCGAACCGCCGTCACCTCGCTGTCGTCGTAGCCGATCCATTTGAATTCGTTGGCCGGCAGCTTGATAAAGCGGTCGCCGTCGCCCGGACGCATGAACAGATAGCCGTCATAGCCGCTTTTGGTGAGTATCTGCACAAGCCCTCTCGAATGGCCGAACGGGTCAACGTTGACAGCCACGGTCGGCGCGACGCCGAATTTTTCCATAAAATACTTACGGCCCGACAGGATCTGGCGCACAAAGCCTTCGCCCGACGGCATATTGCAGTCCGGCTGCAAATGCCAGCCGCCCATGATGTGCCATTTGCCTTTTTTAACGAGCGCACGGATATGCTCGAATAACGGTTTGTCGTATTCTTCGATCCATTCATATAACAGTGCTTCGTTGTGGCAAAACACAAACGAATCGTATTCTTCACAGAAATCGGCGGCGATGCGGAAGGTGGACAACGCCTCAGCCGCGCCTTCCTCCCATTCCCATTGCCACACCGGGTCAAGGTGGGCGTTGCAAATCAAATGTAAGCGTTTTGACATAGTCTCTTCTCCTTATACAAAAAACGGTTGAACGTAAACTCTCATGTGTTCAGTGTAGCATGAATCACCGGAAATGTCAATGTCGTTTTTTGCTTTTTCCCCACATTTTTTGACCTGCCATGACCGATCGCTGTAAAACATGGCGAAAATATACCGTCAAATGTTAAATTTACAAAAAGCTCTTGCATTTTGCTTGAGACTGTGATACAATATCGCCGTTCCAAAGATGGAGTCTTCCTATTTATTATGACGCATATGATATAACCGCATATCTTTTTGATATGGCAACTACCAATGCAAAGCAATGAAGCTTTTATGTGTATACGCATATAAAGGCTGATTTTTTTGATTTTTATCGGAAAGGCGGCAACGCAATTGATCAATGAAAATCTGCTTGAAATATTAAACGCCGACAAAGCGGCACGCACAAAAGTGGCAGAAGCCGCAAAGGCAAGTGCCGCCATCGATGCAAAGCTCGAACAGGCGCGCGCACGGTTTGAGGAAACCTATGGCCGCAAGGCGGCAGAGCAAATCGAAGCCGCCGCCAAGGCGCATCAAAAGCACTTTGCCGAGGCCGAAGCCGCCCTTCGCAAGCATTCGGAAAAAGCGGAGGCAAGCTTGCGCACCTTTTCCGAACGCCGGAAGGATGAATGGGTAAGCGAGATTGTTTCCGGCGTGATCGAAAACGCCGATTGACCTGCTTGCAGCAAAACCGGAAACCGCGAAAGGAGCGAAACGACACGTGAGTACCATATCCGGGCTATCCGCAAGTGCGCTGTATGCCAAGGCCAAAGCGGTCTATGCCTCTCATTTAACCGACGCTGTTTACGCCGAGCTTGCCGGCATGACCGATTTTGCCGAGTTTGTCGGCTATGTGCGCACCAAAACGCCGTATGCCGAAGCGTTCGAAGCAGTCGGCAGCACGGGAAAGCTGTCCCGGCGGCAATTCGAGGGCATCATCAAGCGCATGACGCTTATGCGTTTGGAAAAGATCTTGCGGTATGCGTCGTTATGCGACGACGGCATCACCGATTATTTCCGCATGAAGCACGAATGCGAATGCATCATCCGCCGCCTGCGCCAACAGGGCGATTATGAGTTTGACAGTTATTTTATGTATATTCCGGACGGCTTTTTCAAAAAGACCTGCTTTGATTTGTATGCGCTTGAACGCGCCTGCACGCCAAAGGAGATTTTAGCGGTTTTGAAGAACACGCCGTATGAAGCCGTGCTTGCACGCCTGATAAGCGGCACGCCCGAAGTGGAAAATGCTCGGCTTGTGCCGGAAAACCGGCTGTACAGCTATTTGTACGAGCACAGTGCCGCCGTTTTCAAGAAAAAAGCTCCCGGCGATTTTGCCGAAATCGAAACGCTGCTTGCGACGCTCGGCGATATGCTCGCCGTAAGCACGCTTTACCGCATAAAGACGTATTATCCCGAAAGCGAAGAGATGTTGCGCTTACACGTTTACCGCTCACCGCTCACGCGGTTTTCGGCAAAGGAGCGAACGACACTCGAGCACGCCTCGGGTGCCGATGAGTTTGTCAAAACGCTTGGCGGCACCTGTTACAAAGGCCTTGTTCCGCTTTTGAAGAGCGGCAAGGCGGCGATCTTCACCAAACAGTATCTGTACGATGTCTGCCGCGAACGGTTTTCCATGACAAGCAGTGCCGCGCTTGCCGCGCTATGCTTCAGTGCGTGCGTATCGGCGGAGGCGGACAATCTGATCTTACTTGCCGAGGGCATCTGCATGGGAGCAAAGCCCGAGGATATGACCGCGCTGCTTGTTTGTTAGCGTGCCTTATAAACCGCAAATACCAAAGAAAGGACGTTTTGCACCGCTATGGCGATTGAAAGAATGAACGTCGTCAAAATCAGCGGCAATCTTGCCGATTTTGACCGAACGTTAGACGAAATCTGCGCGTCCGGTGTGTTTCAGCCGGAAAATGCCGAAAGCTTTTATTCGGCCGGCATGGGACTCAAGCCGTTTGACGGCGAAAACACGGCTGAAAGCAAAATCGCGGAACTTGAAACGCTGGCCGGCAATGCCGGAATCAAGCTCCATGTGCGCGAACACGCCGCTTCGGACGACGATACCGGCGAGGATGAAACCTTTTTCGGCGAGTTATCCGAACGGTTAAAGACGTATGCCGAAGAAAAAAAGGCTCTTTCCGAGCAGATCGAGCTCTGCCGGAATGCCATTGCCAATTACAGTCACTTTAAGGACTTAGAGGTGGATCTCGGCGAGATCGCCGACTGCCGCTATGTCAAGCCGCGTTTCGGGCATATGCCGCGCGCCGCGTATGAGCGCATTGCCGAATATGCCAAGGATCATCCGTATATCCGCTTTTTTCCCTGCTCGATGGACGGCGACGAATGCTGGGGCGTGTACTTCGCGCCCAAGGAAAAGCTGTCGGAGGTGGACGGCGTATTCGCGTCGCTCTTCTTCCAAAAGATCTTCCGTTCGGATGTTTCCGGAACGGTGGCTGAGCTGATCGCCGGCTTGCAGAACAACATTGAGCTTGTGCAAAAGCAGATCGATGCGCTGGATAAAGAAGCCGAGGCCATGTGCAAGGACGAAGAACCGCACATGAACCTCTATTATTCCAAGCTCTGCTATGACAGCGCCAAATTCGAAATGCGCGCGATGGCCTATCACAACAAGGAATGCTTTTTCCTTGCCGGCTGGGTGCCGCAAAAAAATGCCGCCGCTTTCGAAAAACGCCTAAAGACGCTTGGCGGCGACGTCACTGCCGAAATCACCGAACCGGACGAAAGCTTAAAGGTAAAGCCGCCGGTGCGTGTGACCGGCTTTGCCAAAATCTTACGCTTCTTGGTCGCGCCGTATACGTTTTATGTCGATATGTACGGCACGCCGTCCTACAACGATCTCGACGTCACGGCGTTTGTGGCGGTTACCTATACGGTGCTGTTCGGCATGATGTTCGGCGACATGGGACAAGGGTTTGTGCTTGCCGTCGTCGGCGCGCTGATGTGGAAGCTGAAGCATATGGCACTCGGAAAGATTCTTGTGCCGTGCGGAATGTCCTCGATGGTATTCGGTTTTGTGTTCGGCTCCGTGTTCGGGTATGAACATCTTCTTGACCCGGTCTATAAGGCACTCGGCATGAGTGGAAAGCCCATCGAGGTGTTCGAAAACGTCAACCTTGTGCTGCTCATTGCCATTGCCATCGGTGTGGGACTTGTGATGTGTGCCATCCTCTTAAACATTGTCGGCTGTATCAAGCGAAAATGCTTTGGAGAAGCACTTCTCAGCCAAAACGGCCTTTGCGGTCTGATTCTCTATGCGTGCGGCGCAAACCTTGCGTCGGCGTTCATGAAAGGCCCGGCGCCGTTTGATGCGGGCGTATGCGGCATTCTTATCGGCATCTGCGCCGTGATTCTCATTATCAAAGAGCCGTTCATCGAGGCCATTGACCGCCATCATTTCGAAAAGCCCGAAAGCCTTGTGGATTTTCTTTTGCAGAACATCTTTGAATTTGTGGAATACATTCTTTCCTATATGAGCAACACCGTTTCCTTCCTGCGTGTCGGTGCGTTCGTGCTTGTGCACGCCGGTATGATGATGGTGGTGTTTTCGCTTGCCGGTGCAAACGAAAATATCGTGGTGATTGTGCTCGGAAATATTCTGGTTATCGCACTTGAAGGCTTGCTTACCGGCATTCAGGCACTGCGCTTGGAATATTATGAAATGTTCAGCCGCTTCTACATCGGCGACGGACGCAAATTCACACCGGTACGCGTGAAAAAAAGCGAAAACAACTGACATCTCCATTTTTATAAAACGAAAGGACGAATACTCATGACTACCTTCCTTCTCTGCACACTGTTTGTACTGATCCCGGCACTTTTACTCTTTTCCGCCGTTATCGCCTTCAAAAGACGCATGACCGGCAAAAGCCCGAAAAAAGCTCTGCGCTTCAACGTCGGCGTGTTCGCCGCTCTGATCTGCGCGGTAGCCCTCACCTCCGTTTCGGTTTTTGCCGCACCGGAAAATGAAGAATCCGCAGACAAAGCCACGACAGCCGAAGCCGCAGAAACGGCTGAAAACGGCGGCGATATGTCCAAAGGCATGGGTCTTCTTGCAGCCGGTATCGTTACGGGTCTTGCCGGTATCGGCGGCGGTATCGCCGTTGCGGCCGGTGCGCCTGCCGCCATTGCCGCCACCAGCGAAGATCCCAAAAGCTTCGGTAAATCCATCATCTTCGTGGCACTCGGCGAATCCATCGCCCTGTACGGTGTGGTTATCGCCATCCTGATCCTGCAAAAGGTTTAAGGACTTTTTGTACCGAGGAACAAGCCATGAAATTTTATTTTGTCAGCGACGATGCGGACGCTTGTGTCGGAATGCGGCTTGCCGGTGTGGAATCCGTGCTTGTGCATGACAAAGCCGACGCGGCAGCGGCTCTCGAAAAAGCAGCAGACGATGCCGAGATAGGCATTTTGTTTGTCACGGGCGGCATCCGACGCCTGTGTGCCGAAAAAGTCGCCGCGCTTTCCGCCGGAAACCGGCCGGTCGTGGTGGAAATCCCGGCTGGAACGGAGATCGGAAAAACCGGCGGCACGGCAGCGGATTATATCCGCGAAGCGGTCGGAATCAACCTATAACGGAAGGGAGCGGAAGCTTTGGAAAAGCAAATCGATGAAAGCACCGGCCTGATTGTCGAAAGCATCGAAAAACAGGCGGCGCGCGAATGCACACGTCTGAAACAGCTTGCCGACGATTTGTATGCCCAAAAGGTCGCCGCCTTGGAAGCGGAGATCAAAAGCAAATATGACCGACAGATAAATTACGAGCTCGAAAAGCAGCGAATCGAAGCCAACCAAAAGGAGTCCGTTCTCGAAGCCGACCACAAGGCGGCTCTGTCGAAAGCGCGCCGCGCGGCGGCCGAAGAGATCTACCGGGCGGCCGAAGAGCGCATCAAGGCGTTTGCCGCATCGGATGAATACCGTGCGTTTTTGGAACACAGCGTTCGGACGGCAAAGGATTTATACGACGGAAATGCGGTCATCTGCTTGCGCTCATGCGACGAATCCTATAAAGCACCGCTCGAAACGGCGTTTGGCCGCGCGGTGTCCTTCGAAACGGACGATTCGATCAAGCTTGGCGGTATCAAGATCCGCTTTACGGATGCCGCCGTGATGGCAGATGATACGCTCGACACACGTTTCGAAACACAGAAAAAAGCCTTTGTCAAAAACAGCGGACTCGGATGTGGGGAGTGAAAACGGTGACGCAACAAAACAATCAATTAACACAAACGGTCGTCTACGGCATCAACGGGCCGGTCGTCACCGTCAAAGGGCGCACCGGCTTTCGTATGCTCGAAATGGTATATGTGGGACATCTGCGTCTGATCGGCGAGGTCATTCGCATTGAACGCGATTGCACCACCATTCAGGTGTACGAGGAGACCACGTCGCTCAAAGCCGGAGAACCGGTGGTCGGCACGGGTTCGTCCTTGGACGTGACGTTAGGGCCGGGTCTTATGGGCAACATTTTTGACGGCATCGAACGTCCGCTGCGGGACGTGGAAAAAAAGTACGGTGCCTTTATCGGCCGCGGCGTGGATCTTTCTGCGCTCGACCCGGATAAAAAATGGAAAACAACGCTGACCGTAAAGGTCGGCGATACGCTTGCGGGCGGCAGCATTTTTGCGACCGTTCCCGAAACGCCGGTCATCACGCACAAAGCCATGCTTTCGCCGCTTCTTTCGGGAAAGGTCGAATGGACGGCTCCCGACGGTGAGTATACAGTAAACGACACAATCTTAAAGTTACGTGACGCGGCCGGCACTTTGCATGATATCACGCTTGCCCAACGCTGGCCGATCCGCAAATCCCGTCCGATCACCGGGCGGCTGCCGTCGGATACGCCGCTTGTCACGGGTCAGCGCGTCATCGATACGCTCTTTCCGCTTGCCAAAGGCGGTGCGGCCGCCATTCCGGGCGGTTTCGGCACGGGCAAGACCACAACCCAGCATCAGCTTGCCAAATATTGTGACGCAGATATCATCATCTATGTCGGCTGCGGCGAACGCGGCAACGAAATGACGCAGGTGCTGTCGGAGTTTTCCGAGCTGATCGACCCGAAAACCGGCAGACCCTTGCTCGACCGCACGATTTTGATTGCCAACACCTCCAATATGCCGGTGGCGGCGCGTGAAGCATCGATTTATACCGGCATCACGCTTGCCGAATACTATCGCGACATGGGCTACGACACGGCCATCATGGCAGACTCGACCTCGCGTTGGGCGGAGGCCTTGCGCGAAATTTCGGGACGTTTGGAGGAAATGCCGGCCGACGAAGGCTTCCCGGCCTATCTGCCCAGCCGCCTTGCCGAATTCTACGAACGTGCCGGACGTGTGACGACGCTGTCGGGAAACGTCGGCTCGGTCAGCATCATCGGCGCAGTCAGCCCGCAGGGCTCCGACTTCTCCGAACCGGTCACGCAGAACACCAAACGGTTTATCCGCTGCTTTTGGGCACTCGACAAAAACCTCGCCTATGCCCGACACTTCCCGGCCATCAACTGGAACGATTCATACAGCGAATATGTGCCGGATTTTGCCGCCTGGTACCGCGAAAACGCCGATCCCGACTTTCTGCCGTTACGCGAGGAAATATGCGCGATTCTCATGGAGGAAAACAAGCTCATGGAGATTGTCAAGCTCATCGGCGCGGACGTTCTGCCGGACGACCAAAAGCTTGTCATCGAGGTGGCGCACGTTCTGCGCGCCGGCTTCCTCCAACAGGAATATTTTTCCGAGAACGATGCGTTTGTTCCCATGAAAAAGCAATGTGCCATGATGAAGGTAATCTTGCACTATTATCATAAAATGCGCGATGCGGTGGCACTTCAGATTCCTATGTCCGAGCTTTTGAAGCTTGGGCTTTCCGAAAAGCTCATCGCCATGAAGCACGATGTCCCCAAAGACGATCTGTCGCTCATTGACCGCTATGCAGCGGAGATCGATGCAAAAATCGGCGCACGTATTGCGGAAAGAGGTGACCGGGCGTGAAACTCATCCATTTGAAAGCCGCTCAAATCAACGGCTCGCTTGTCACGGTGGACGGCGTGAAGGAAGCCTCCTTTGACGAAGTGGCGACGCTTCTTCTGCCGGACGGCGAAAAGCGCACCGGACGCGTTGTCAAAATCGAAGGCGACAGCGTGACCTTGCAGGTGTTTGAAG